>NZ_JBEZLM010000017.1:0-204705 GCF_040652095.1 Streptomyces sp. NPDC048290 | reverse complement strand
GGTCGTAGTCGTGGTCCCAGCGGGCCGTGTGGAAGACCTTGCCGGGGAAGGTGTCGAGTCCGGGGACGTCGGGGACCTTGGGGTCGCACGCCCCCCGGGACTCCCCCCCGGGGGACGCCCCCCGGGACGCCCCCCCGGGGACGCCCCCGGTCACCCCCCCCGACTCATCCCCGCCGTCATCACCCAGCCCCCCACACCGGAAGAACACCCCCCGAACACCCCCCGAACACACCATCCCCGCACCATCGCCACGCACCCCCACAACCACCGCTGACACGTGCCCAGCCCGCCGCTCGCTTCTGAGATTGGTATGGACATGTTCAACTCGCGGCCATACATTGATGCTTGGTCTAGACCTGCACGGCTCACTGATCCACCCCCACGTTCTCCAGGAGCGGCAGACATGCGCACTAGGACCAAGATGTACGCCGCCGCGGTGGGACTGGCGACCACCGGAGCCCTTGTGCTCTCGTCCGGCGGCGCCACCGGCCACGGCTACACCGATCTCCCCCTCAGCCGTCAGAAGGCGTGCCAGAACGGCACCGTCACCAACTGCGGCAACATCCAGTGGGAGCCGCAGAGCGTCGAGGGCCCGAAGGGCTTCCCGTCCGGCGGCCCCGCCGACGGCTCGATCTGCAACGCGGGTCTCGGGCAGTTCTCCCAGCTCAGCGCCCCGCGGACGCCGTCCGGCGCCGCATGGCCGGCCACCCGGGTCACCGGCGGCCAGAGCTACAGCTTCCGCTGGCAGTTCACCGCCATGCACGCCACGACCGACTTCAAGTACTACATCACCAAGCCGGGCTGGAACCAGAACCACAACCTCGCCCGGTCCGACCTCAACCTGACCCCGTTCCTCACCGTCCCCTACAACGGCCAGCGCCCGCCGGCCACCCTGTCCCACTCCGGCACGATCCCCTCGGGCCTGAGCGGACGGCACGTCATCGTGGCGGTCTGGACCGTCCACGACACGACGAACGCCTTCTACGCCTGCTCGGACGTCACCTTCTGACACCTCCCGAGTCCTCCGGCACAGACGGCGTACAAGGCGCACGCGGCGCACACAGCGCACACAGCGCAGACCGCGTAGACCGCGCCGACCCGCGCACACACCGGCACCGGCCCCCCGGTGCCGGTGTGTCCCCTCCGTCCCTCCCCCCCGTCATGACCCTCCCTATCTGACGACTCGTCAATTACCGTGCGCTCCCATGGAGCCCACGGCCGCCACCGCCCCCACTCCCACCCCCACCGTCGCCGAACTCGTCCTCGCCCGCTGGGGCGACCACCGGCCCGGTCTGTGGTGCGGGGACCTCACGCTCACCCATCACCAGGTCGCCGCCGGTGCCGCCGTCCGCGCCGCGCTGCTCGACGATCTGCTGCCCCCGGACGCCGTACCGCATCTCGGGGTGCTGCTGGACAACACCCCGGAGTACCCGCTGTGGCTGGCCGCCGCCGCTCTCGCCGGGGCGGCCGTCGCCGGGGTCAACCCCACCCGGCGCGGCCCGGAACTCGCCCGGGACATCCGCCACACCGAATGCCGGGTCCTGGTCACCGAACCCGCCCACCTCCCCCTGCTGGCCGGGCTCGACCTGCCCGGCGTCCGGGTCCTGGTCACCGGCACACCCGACTACGACACGCTCCTCGCCGCCCGCGCCGGTGCCCGTCCCGACGCCTCCCGCGCCACCGCGGCCGACCGCCTCCTGCTGTACTTCACCTCCGGTTCTACCGGCGCCCCCAAGGCCGCGATCTGCACCCAGGGCAGGCTGGCCGCGGCGGGCCGCTCCCTCGCCGACCACTTCGCCCTCGGCCCGGACGGCGTCCACTACATCTGTATGCCGATGTTCCACGGCAACGCGGTGATGGCCGACTGGGCCCCGGCGCTCGCCACCGGCGCCGGTATCGCCCTGCGCCCCCGCTTCTCGGCGTCCGCCTTCCTCTCCGACGTACGGCGCTACCGGGCCACCTACTTCACCTACGTCGGCCGGGCCGTCCAGTACGTGCTGGCCACCGAGCCCCGTCCCGACGACCGGGACAACCCGCTGCGGCTCGGCTTCGGCACCGAGGCGGGCGCGGTGGACGCGGCGGCGTTCCAGCAGCGCTTCGGCGTCCGGCTGGTCGAGGGGTACGGCTCCTCCGAGGGCGGCGCGGCGGTGCAGTGGACGCCCGGCACCCCGCCCGGCGCGATCGGCCCGGCCGGTCCCGGGCTGGCCGTCCTCGACCCGGCGACCGGTGCCGAGTGCCCGCCCGCCCGGCTGGACGGGCACGGCCGGCTGCTCAACGGGGCGGACGCCATAGGTGAGCTGGTCAACCGCGCCCCGAGCCCCTTCGAGGGCTACTGGCGCAACGCCCCCGCGGAGGCCGAGCGCCGCCGCGACGGCTGGTACTGGACCGGCGACCTCTTCTACCGCGACCCCGACGGCTATCTCTACTTCGCGGGCCGTACCGACGACCGGCTACGGGTGGACAGCGAGAACCTGTCGGCCGCGATGATCGAGAACATCCTCGCCCGCTACGAGGGCGCGGCGGCGGTCGCCGTGTACGCGGTGCCGGACCCGGTGACCGGCGACCAGGTGATGGCGGCTATCGCCGGGGACTTCGAGCCGGACGGGTTCGCCCGGTTCCTGCGCGCCCAGCCGGATCTGGGGACGAAGATGGCGCCGCGGTTCGTCCGGGTGCTGGCCCGGATGCCGGTCACCGCCACCCACAAGATCCGCCGGGCGGAGCTGCGCCGGGAGGGGCTCGGCTGCGCCGACCCGGTGTGGTGGTGTCCGCCGGGGGAGGGGACGTACCGTCCGCTGAGCGCGGCGGACGCCCGGACATACGTCGAAGGGCCCCCCGCTCCCACGGAGGGCCCTTCGTCGGTGCGCCGCCAGGGACTCGAACCCCGGACCCGCTGATTAAGAGTCAGCTGCTCTAACCAACTGAGCTAGCGGCGCATGACTCCCGCCGTCCGCTTTCGCGGGTGGCGACGGAGAAAATACTACCCGGTCCGAGGGGGTGCTCCGGACCGCCGCCGGGCGGCTCAGAGCGCCAGCGACAGCAGAAGCGGCGCCGCGTTGCGGTTGAGGGTGTCCGCCGCCTGGCGCAGCCGGTGCACATGCTCGACGGGCAGCGACAGGGCGAGGCAGCCGGTAGCGGACCCGGCCGTGAGCGGTACGGCCGCGCAGACCGTACCGATCGCGTACTCCTGGAGGTCGAGGACCGGTACGGTCGGCGGCTGGGCGGCGAGCCGGGACAGCAGCAGCTTGTCGCTGGTGATGGTGCGCGAGGTCAGCCGGACCGCGCGGTGCCGGGAGAGATGGTCGCGCCGCCCGTCGTGGTCGAGCTGGCCCAGCAGGCTCTTGCCGAGCGCGGTGGCGTGCGCCGAGTGGCGGAAGTCCACCCACTCGTTGACCACGGGGGTGCCGGGTCCGGCCGCGTACTGGGTGATCTTCACCTCGCCGTCGATGTAACGGCTCAGATAGACGGCGGCGCCGACCGAGTCCCGCAGCCGGTCCAGGGTGCGCTGGATCTGGGCCCGCAGCGCCTGCTCGCGTCGGTGCGCGGAGCCGAGCCGGGCGAGCGCCTCGCCGGTGACATGGGTGCCGTCGGCGGTCTGCTCGACGTACCCCTCGCGGCGGAGCATACGCAGCAGGGGGGTGAGCCGGTCGGCGGTGAGGCGGGTGGCGCGGGCCAGTTCGGGGCCGGTGATCCCGGCCGGGTGCCGTGCCACCGTCTCCAGGACCCGCAGGGCGTCCTGGGCCGAGTGGTACGGGGCGGTCGGCTCGTGCGTCAGCGCCACGGTGTCCCCCCGGTCGCTTGGGCCGTGATCCGGTCGGCGAATCCTTTCCACGATAACCGGCAAGTAGCCGGAGCGGAGCGGTTGTTGGCGAGAACCTGTCGTTTCCGACCGCGGGAGACGTCAGGCGGCAGCCGCTCCGGGCGTGCTCCGGAGCGTGCCGCGCGCCCTTTCCCTACCCCTCCCTCACCGCACCGCGCCCAGGAATTCCCGGGTGCGGGCGTGCTCCGGGTCACCGAAGATCCGCTCCGGCGGACCCGACTCGATCACTCGCCCCGAGTCGAACATGAGTACGGTATCGGAGATGTCCCTGGCGAAATTCATCTCATGGGTGACGCACAGCAGCGTGATGTCCGTACTGCGCGCGATGTCCCGCAACACGTCCAGCACTCCCGCCACCAGTTCCGGGTCCAGCGCCGAGGTCACCTCGTCCAGCAGCAGGATCTCCGGGCGCATGGCCAGCGCGCGGGCGATGGCCACCCGCTGCTGCTGACCGCCGGACAGCTGGGTCGGATGGGCGTCCACCTTGTCGCTCAGCCCGACCAGCTCCAGCAGTTCCCGGGCCCGCTCCTCGGCCTGGGCGCGCTCCATGCCCAGCACCGTGACCGGGGCCTCGGTGATGTTCCGCAGCACACTCATGTTGGGGAACAGATTGAACTGCTGGAAGACCATCCCGATCTTCCTGCGGATCTCCCGCTGGTACTTCTCGCTCGCCGGGCGCAGCCGCCCGTCCGGGCCCGGCATGTGCGACAGCGGGGTGCCGTCCACGGTGATGGTCCCGGCGCTGACCTGCTCCAGTGTCATCAGCAGCCGCAGGATGGTGGTCTTGCCCGAGCCGCTCGGCCCGATCAGCGTCACATGCTGCCCGCGCTCGACGGTGAAGTCGAGATGGTCGAGCACCACCTGGTCGCCGTACCGCTTGACCACCTGGGCGAACTCCACCAGGTGCCCGGACGTGGCGGGGGCCGGGACGGTCTTCTGCAACGGGTCGGTGGCGTCAGTGGCCAAGGCGCTTCTCCAGCTTTCTCATCAGCAGCGAGGTCGGATAGCTCGCCAGCAGGAAGATCAGTCCGGCGAGGGTGAAGGTCTCGACATAGGCGAAGTGGTACGCCCCGTACTCACGGGCCTCGGCGACCAGCTCGGTGACCGTGATCACGGCCAGGAACGGCGTCTCCTTGAACATGGAGATCGCGTAGTTGCCCAGCGCGGGCAGTACGTTGCGCACCGCCTGCGGCAGGATCACCGACTGCCAGGTGCGCCGGGGCGACAGCGACAGCGCCCGGCACGCCTCCCACTGTCCCTTCGGCACGGCGTCGATCCCCGCCCGGTACACCTCGGCCAGATAGGCCGCGTAGTGGACACCGAGCACGACGACCCCGATGGTCAGCGCGCCGACGCTGGGGAACACCGCGTACGCGCCCACCAACTGCACCAGCAGCGGCGTCGAGCGCACGAACTCCATGACCGCCCGCACCGGCACCGACACCAGCCGGCTCGGCGCCCGCCCCGCGATCGCCACCACCAGCCCCAGCACGGCCGCCACCAGCGTGCCCAGCACGGTCGCCAGCAGCGTGGTCCGAAACCCCTCCCACAGCAGCGGCAGCGAGTCGCGTACGGCGTTCCAGTCCCAGTCGTAGTTCATCGCGCGCCCCCCGCCGCCGTGCCGGACTTGACCGGTGCGGGCCGGGTGCGGCGCTTGCGGCGGCCGGTCAGCTTGGCCCTGGCGTGCCGCTCCAGCGCGTTCATCAGCAGGGTCAGCGTGTAGGCCAGCACGAAGTACAGGACCAGCAGCGTCAGATACGCCGCGGCCGACTCACCCGTCCGGTCCCGCATCTGCTGGACCACGGTCGTCAGATCCGCCGCCGAGATCAGCCACAGCAGCGGGGTGCACTTCAGCAACTGGATCAGCAGATTGGTGAACGACGGGATCATCTGCGGCCACGCCTGCGGCAGCACCACCCGCCGCATCCGCTGCGCCGGCGACAGATTCAGCGCCACCGCCGCCTCCCACTGCGCCTTCGGTACGGCGTTCAGCGCGCCCCGCACCACCTCCGAGCCGTACGCCCCGTAGTTGATGCCGAACGCCACCACGCCGCACAGCAGCGGGGTCAGCTCATAGCTGGTGACCAGCGGGAACGCGTAGTACAGCCAGAACAGCTGGACATAGAGGGAGGTGCCGCGGAAGAACTCCACACAGACCCGGGAGAAGCCGCGCACCACCGCGTGGCGACCGCGCGCCATGAAGCCGAACGCGAAGGCCAGCACGAGCGCGAGGGCCGCGCCGAGGACGGTGGCCGCGAGGGTCACCCCGAGGCCCGACCACACATCGGGCAGATGGTCGAAGAAGTACCCGTAGAAGTCACCCATGCGCGCCGGTCCCCGTCACGCCCGGCACAGGCCGGCGGTCTTCAGACCGGCCGGCGGGATGGTGTCCTCGCCGAAGCCGTACGCGCCGAGCAGCTGCACATACCGGCCCCGGTCCGAGACGATCTTCTTCAGCTCGCGGTTGAAGGCGTCCCGCACCTCCTCGGCGCCCCGCCGGAACACCGCGCCGCCGGGGCTGTACTGCTTGACCCCGTCGATCTCCGGCACGAACGACTCGGTCACCTCCAGACCGCTGTTGTTGCGCGCCAGCCAGTTCAGCGAGATCCCGGTCAGCAGGAAGGCGTCGACCCGGCCCGCCTTGACCGCGTCCGCCCCGTCCTGCGGCTTCTGGAGCGTGGTCAGCGCGTCCTCGGAGATCCCGGCGCCGATGGCGTAGCTCTTCTCCACCGCGCCCGACATCACCCCGACCACCGCCCCCGACTCCTTCGCCGACGCCAGATCGGTGAGCTTCTTCGGATTGCCCGCCTTGACCATCAGCGCGGTCGGCGAGATGAACTCCGGGTCGGAGAACAGCGCCTTGGCGCAGCGCTCCGGGGTGATCGCCATCCCGGCGCTGATCACGTCGTACTTGCCCGCCTGGAGCCCCGGGATCAGCCCGTCCCACTCGGCGAACGTGGGCCGCAGCTCGGGCACGCCGAGCGCGGTGAAGATCTCCCGGTGCAGGGTCGGTGCCTCGCCCTTGAGCTGCCCGTCCTCCTCATAGCCGTACGGCGCCTCATTGGCGTAGGCCACCCGGACGTACCCCTGCTTCTTCAGCTTCGCCAGCCCGGCGGCCTCCTGGCCCGCGTCGGTCTTGCTGCACGCGGAGAGCAGCCCCGGCACGGCGAGCGCGCCGGTGACGGCGGCCGTTCTGGTGAGGAGGACCCTGCGGGACGGATACGGGATGACGGACATGGACGTGCCTCCAGAGGGGGTGCCTGCGAACCGGTCGCGACCAGTTCCTCCGCCTGCCCGATGGCTGGAAGCTATGCCCCGACCCGGTCCGATGTGACGAAACAGTCACCGAAATGAGACCTTTACGTTTGCTCGGGCGCCGGAACGCGAACCTCCGCCGACCGGGTGACCCTGGAGGTGTCGGCGTGCCGGACGGGTACCCGGGCAGTGGAGCCCCAGGCCCTGAGGCGCAGCAGGAAGGCAGGACATGACCGCACTCGGATTCCTCCACCCGGGCGACGCCCCCGCGGACGACTACCCGCGCATCGAGCAACTGCTGGGCAGCGACATCCGGCTCGACGTCATCCCGGGCGACCTCACCGACCTGGACTCCCGCGACCGGCTGGCGGCCACCGCGGAGCGGCTGCGGCTGACCGGCGCCGAGGCGGTCGTCTGGACCGGCCCGGCGCCCGCCGACCCGGCCGCCGCCCGTACCCAGGCCCGCACCCTGGCCCTGGCCACCGGGATGCCCGCGTCCGCCACCCCGCTGGCCTTCGTCAACGCGGCGAGGGAACTGGGCGCGACCCGGGTGGCCGTCGCGGCGACCGGCCCCGAGGCGGAGACGGCCCGTCTCACCGGCTTCCTGACCGCCGCCGGGCTCCAGATCACCCGGGTGGCCACCGGCGCCGCGACCGACCTCGCGGCCCTGGCGGACGACGCGGCCACCCCTGACACCCAGGCGGTCCTGTTCCCCGATCCGGCGCTCCAGGCCGCCGCCCACATCGACGCGCTGGAGGCCCGGCTGTCGCTGCCGGTCCTCACCGCCAGCCAGGCCACGGTGTGGGAGGCCCTACGCCTGACGGACCGCCGGGTGAACGCCCCGGGCCTGGGCCACCTGTTCACCCGAGAACCGATCGTGCAGGTGTAGGGACCGGGGCGCGCGTTCTTCAGGGGCGCTGGGGGTACCCCCTCTGGGGGAGGAACTGCGCGACCAGCCCCCACCCACCCGCACCCGACATCGGACCTCCTCACGGAATAACCGGAGACACTCTCCTGTTAGTGCCGGGGAAGCTGACCCCTAGGCACCCCGGAGGCAACCGGTGACGGCAGAAGAAGTCCGCGGTATCCCACACGGCACGGCCCCGGTCCCCCTCTCCGTCCTGGACCTGGCCACCGTCGCGGCCGGCCGCACCGCCACCGACGCGCTGCGCACCAGCGTCACCCTCGCCCGCCTCGCAGAGGACCGCGGATTCCACCGCTACTGGGTCGCCGAACACCACTCCATGCCCGGCGTCGCCAGTTCCTCACCGGCCGTGATCCTGGCCCACCTCGCCGCCCACACCACCCGTATCCGGCTGGGCTCCGGCGGGGTGATGCTGCCCAACCACGCCCCCCTGGTCATCGCGGAGCAGTTCGGCACGCTGGAGGCGCTCGCCCCCGGCCGGGTCGACCTGGGTCTCGGCCGCGCCCCCGGCACGGACGGCGCCACCGCCGCCGCCCTGCGCCGCAGCGACACCCTGAACGAGGGCGCCGACGACTTCCCCCAGCAGCTCGCCGAGCTGACCCGCTTCCTGGACGACGACTTCCCCGACGGCCACCCCTACGGCCGTATCCACGCGGTCCCCGGCCCGGTCCAGGGCACCGTCCCCGGCGGGGTGCAGTCCGCGCACCGCCCGTCGGTCTGGCTGCTCGGTTCCTCCGGCTTCAGCGCCCGGCTGGCCGGAACGCTGGGTCTGCCGTTCGCCTTCGCCCATCACTTCTCCGCCCGCAACACCGTCCCGGCGCTCGATCTGTACCGCGAGTCCTTCCGGCCGTCGGCGGTCCTGGCCGAGCCCTACGCCCTGATCGGGGTGAACACGCTGGCCACCGAGGACCCGGCCGAGGCCCGCCGTCAGGTCCTGGCGTCCGCGCTCGGCATGGTCCGGCTGCGCACCGGCCGCCCCGGGCTGATCCCGACCCCCGAGGAGGCGGAGGCCCATGTGTTCAGCCCGATGGAGCGGGACTTCGTCGACACCTGGAACGCCGACATCGTGCACGGCACACCGGACGAGGTGGTGGCCGGGCTTGACGACCTCCAGAAGCGCACCGGCGCCGACGAACTGATGCTCACCGGCAACACCCCGGGCGCGGAGCTGCGGCTGCGCTCGTACACACTCATCGCCGACGCCTACGGACTCCCCACCTCGTCCGGGACTTCCGCAACCCCGGTTGCGGAAGTCCCGTCCGCCTAGGCGTTCCCCACGGCCCGACCCGACCCCGTGGGGCTGGCGTCGGCGGCGGGGCAGGTCAGCAGCTCGGAGATACGATCCGGCGGCACCGGCCGTGAGTACAGCCACCCCTGGCCGGTGTCACAGCCGATCCGCCGCAGCCGTCCGGCCTGCGCGGAGGTCTCCACGCACTCGGCGGTGACGGTCAGCCCCAGCCGGTGGGCGAGCTGGATCATCGCCTCGACGACCACCTCGTCGGCGGGGTTGGTACCGGCCGCGCCCGCCTCCCGCTCCTCGTACTGGAAGCCCCGGACGAACGACCCGTCCAGCTTCAGCACCGACACCGGCAGCCGGCTCAGATAGGCGAGGTTCGAGTAGCCGGTGCCGAAGTCGTCGATGGCGATCCGCACGCCCATGTCGCTGAGCGCCTGGAGGGCCTGGAGCGGGCGCCCGGAGGAGCCCATCACGGCGGACTCGGTCAGCTCCAGCTGGAGCAGATGCGGGGCGAGCCCGGTCTCGGCGAGGATCCGGGCCACGTCCGCCACCAGGTCCGAGTCCCAGACCTGGCGGACGGCGACATTCACACTGACGAAGATGGGCTGCTCGCCGGGGTGGTCGAGCTGCCAGCGCCGGGCCTGGCGGCAGGCGGTGGCCAGCACCCAGCGGCCCAGCGGCACGATCGCGCCGTCCTCCTCGGCCAGTGTGATGAAGCGATTCGGCGTCAGCGTCCCGAACTGCGGATGGTTCCAGCGCACCAGCGCCTCGACCCCGCTGAGCCGCCCGTCGGCCATCCCCACCAGCGGCTGGTACTCCAGCACGAACTCCCCGCGGTCGATCGCGGGCCGCAGGGTGGAGGCGAGCGCCTGACGGGTCATCCGGTGCGCGTTGCGCTCCGGGTCGAACAGTGTCCAGCGGTCCTTGCCGTCGGCCTTGGCCCAGTACAGCGTGGTGTCGGCGGCCTGCATCAGCCCGGTCGCGCTGGTCCCGGCCGCGAGCCGCTCCACCACCCCGATCGACGCCGACACCGACAGCCGCCGCCCGGACAGGTCGAACGGCGCCTGGAGCGCGGTGAGCACCGACTCGGCGAGGTCGGCGAGCTGCTCGGTGCCGGTGGAGTCCTCCACCAGCAGCGCGAACTCGTCACCGCCGAGCCGGGCCACCAGCGGCGCGCTCGCCCGGGTGTGCCCGGCCGCGTTGGCGCAGCGGGTGAGTCGCTGGGCGACCGCGGTCAGCAGCCGGTCGCCGATCCGGTGGCCGAGGGTGTCGTTGATGGCCTTGAAGCCGTCGAGGTCGAGATAGCACAGACCGATCCGCCCGGTGCCACCGGTGACCTCGGGCTCCGCCTCCAGCGCGGCGGTCAGCCGCTCGAAGAACAGGGTGCGGTTGGGCAGCCGGGTCACCGGGTCGTGCATCTGCAAGTGCCGCAGCCGCGCCTGGAGTTCCCGGCGGGCGCTGATGTCCCCGGCCGACAGCAGCACCGTGTGCGGATCGCCGGGCAGCGGGGCGACGGTGATCTGCACCCACACCGCGTGTCCGTCGTCGGGATGCTTGAGCCGCCGGGTGCAGCGCAGCCGCGCCTGCCGCCCACGCAGCACCTCGCGGTACGCGTGCCAGGTACGGGCGTCGGAGGTCAGGTCCACCAGATCGGCGGCCACCTTCCCCGCCAGCCGCTCCGGCGCGGCCCCCAGCAGCTCGCCGAGGGCCTCGTTGGCACTGACGACCAGCCCCTGGCGGTCCACCACGGCCATGGCGAGCGGAGCGGCGTCGAACGCCTCCCGATACGGGTCGCCGGGCGTGCGCGGACCGTCGGAGCGGGTACCACCGTTCACTTCGGTGTCTCCCGCACGACGAGCCCCTCTGTGCTCACTCTCTGTGACGGCCGGCCGGATGAGGTCTGCCGCGGGCGTCGGCCCTTCGGACGTTCCGCTCACCGCTCGCTCCCGCAGTGCACTCGATCCGCTCGATCTCTGTCCGGGCAGGAAAGTGTCAGGAAAGTGTGCCGATCATAGAGGTTGGTCCCCGGCCCTTCCAGCCACTGTCCAGTGTCGCGGATTGCCCTACTGTCCTGACAGATCGTTTCTGCCCGTGCGGAGACCGGTTTCCACAACCACCGACCGATTGTGACGGACCGTGAACATTCCCGGGGTGTCGACCCGGCGACTGTGACCGGCCCCTCACCCGGGCGGGGGAGACAAACAGGGCATACAACCTGAAATTCCCACAGGCTGGGTGCGGTGTCCCAAGAACCGCTCCCGGAGGTCTCTGTGCCGCGACCGCTTCCGCGCCCCCGACTGCGCAGTACCGCGGCCGTGTTCACCGTCCTGTCGGCCGTCGCCGCCACTTCCTTCATCACCGCCCCCTCCATCGCCGAGCCCTTCGCCGCCTCACCCTGTGCCCTCGCCCGCACCGCCGCCCATCACTCCGAGGGCCTCGACACCTGGAACGCGGCCTATCCACGGCCCACCCGGGCGCTGGACGCGGTGATGATCTTCCTGTCCTTCCCGGACGCGGCGCCCCGCACCACCCCCGCCGAACTGACCGCCGATCACTTCCCCGCCACCTCCGACTTCTTCGCCCGCGCCTCCTACGGCCGCTTTACCCTGCGCGCCCACCCGCAGCGCCGGTGGACCCGTATGCCGCGCCCGTCCACCGCGTACGCCATACAGCGGGACTGGAACGCCGCCCATCGGGCCGCCTATCTGCGGGACGCGCTGGCCGCGGCCGACGCCGAGGTCGACTTCTCCCGCTATGACGTCGTGTACTTCGTCGCGGACCCCGACGCCCCCGGTGTGGACTCGGACGCGACCAAGGTGGTGAATCTGGACACCCCGCTGCGGGCCGACGGCGCCGACATCAACCGGGTGGTGACCGTCTTCGAGCAGCACCCGCCGGACCGGCTGGTCCTCGCCCATGAGACCGGCCATGTCTTCGATCTGCCCGACCTCTACCACCGCCCGGTCGACGGCCATGGCGACTGGGACACCCATGTCGGCGACTGGGACCTGATGGGCAGCCAGTTCGGACTGGCCCCGGACCTCTTCGCCTGGCACAAGTGGAAGCTGGGCTGGCTGGACGACCGCCAGGTGGTGTGCGTTCCCGGCAGCGGCCCCACCCGGCTCACCCTGGAGTCCCTCGGCACCGGCCCCGACACCCCCGGCACGGCCACCGCCGGCTCCCCGGCCTTCGGCACCGGCCGCGGCACCAAACTGGCCGTCGTGCGCACCGGCCCGGACACCGCCCTCGCCTTCGAGGCGCGCGGCGCGGTCGGCAACGACACCACGGCCTGCCGCCAGGGCGTCCTGGTCTACCGCATCCGGTCCGACGCCCCCTCCGGCACCGGCCCGGTCCAGGTCGTCGACGCCCACCCCGGCGCCGAGTCCTGCTGGCGCAGCTCCGTCTACCCCCCGCTGGCGGACGCGCCGGTCGCCCTGGGCGAACGCTTCACGGTCCCCGGCGAGCGGGTGACGGTACAGGTGGAGGACCGCACGCCCACGGGGGCCTGGACGATCCGCGTCACCCCACCGGACTGACCCGCACTGACTCCGGGCGGAGCGGGAAAAACAATGACGGCCGGTCCGCGTTTCCGCGAACCGGCCGTCACCGATGTCGTGCGCCGCCAGGGACTCGAACCCCGGACCCGCTGATTAAGAGTCAGCTGCTCTAACCAACTGAGCTAGCGGCGCCTGCTGACGTCGTAGACCTTAGCACCCTGCTCCTGAGGAGGAGAAATCGAAATCCGTACGCCGCGGCGGGCGGCCCGTACGGCGGCCCACAGCAGTACCTCGGGGCCCGGCAGCCAGGGGTGACGGGTGTCCGGGGCGACCAGCCAGCGGTTGCCGGACGGGCCGTCGCAGGCGTCGCCGCCGAGGGGCGGCGGGACGGTCACGGCGTCGCCGGTGCCATGGCACAGCAGCGGCGGAATGCCCCCGGCACGGCCACCGCGGGACGGGTCCCCGGCGCGGGCGCCCCACTCCTCCCAGTGCAGCAGCGACGGCAGCCGCTGGGCGGTGCCGGACGCGGCGAACAGCAGCACCCGGCCCCGGTAGACGGCGACCGGACCCGAGCCGGGCCCGTCGTCCCACATCCGGTCCAGCATCCGGCGGCCGAACACCACGGGTGCGCTCACCACGTCGAAGGCGGTCCCGCAGGGCAGGACGACGGGGGCGTCCGGCTGCTCCTGCCACCCGGCGAGCGTGCTGCGCGGATACGTTCCGGCGGAGGCCAGCCAGGCGGCGCCGTCGGGGGTGACACCGGTGACATCGGCGCCGTGGCCGCTGTCGGCGTCCTCGCTGCCCAGGGGGGAGGGGAACGCGGCGAAGATCGCGGAAGGGGGTGCGGTGGATGTGCAGAAAGGTTCATTCCCGGCGCGGCTCATGTCATCCAGATGTACCTGCTGTGAGCGGTCGGTCTCCATCAGTTGCGGAAAGCCGGGACAGGGGTTGGTGGGGGGAGGTATCTTGCCCGCCTGGCATATGCGGGGTGCGCGTTGCCGGGGGTTCTGAGGGTTGTGGGCTTCTGGGGGTTCCTGGGCTTGCGGGGGTTCTGGGGGTTTCTGGGTGTGCGGGGGTTCTGGTTCTCCTGACCTCCTAGCGCTCCCGGCGCTCCCGGTGCTTCAGCCGGTCAGGCCCTCCTGGTGCTTGTGCCCTCCCGGTCCTGCGGCTTCCCCCGGCCTGGCGGGGCTTTCCGGGTGTCCGGCCCGTTCGGCTTCCCGGTCCTTGCCGCCTTACGGATCTCCTGGCCTGCGGTCCTGCGGCCGCCTCTCGGCCCTGCGCATCTACGGGCCTGTGCGGTCGTTCGGCCGTCCAGCCCTCTCGGTCACCGGGACCCCGGTCCTCAGCTCTTCCCGGTCATCTCCGGGGCGTCCGGACCGCCCGGCTCATCCAGTTTCCCGGGCCGATCCGCCCGCCGGGCTCGCGTGGCGGAGGCGTACGTCTTCCTGGCCGGTCTGGCTTCGCGCCCTGCCCAGGTCCCCCGATCTCGCCCGGGTCTCCGTATTCCTGGCTCGTTCAGCTTCCCCGGGTCCTCCGGGCTCGCGTACCGGAGGTGTATGTGTTCCCGGCTGGTCCGACTTCGGGTCCGGCCCAGATACCCCCGTCGCGCCCTGCTCAACGCGTTCCCGGCTCGTCCAGCCTCTCCCGGTCCTCCCGGTCCTCCCGGTCCTCCCGGTCCACCCTGGTCCTCCCGGTCCTCCGGGCCGTCCGGGTTCACGCGGTCGGGTCTGCATGTTCCGGGCCGGTCAGGGCTTCCGCCCCGCCCAGGTCCCCGGGCTCGGACGGGTCCCACATGTGCCAGGTCCGTCCGGCCCGGCCCCGCCCTCCCGGTCGGCCGCCCCGCACGGCGGGTTCCGTCTGCTCCCGCCCGTCCAGTCGCCGCCCCGCGTGGGAGGCCCTGGTGTCACACCGGGTCCACGTGTTCCCGGCCGCCCTCCACGCCGCTCAGCAGGTCGCGGCCGAACTCGACCATCTTCTTGGCGTAGTCCTCGGTCCACTCGGCCCGCGCGGCGATGTCCGCGGGGGTCAGCCGGTCGAACCGGCGTGGATCGGCCAGCTGGGCCGCCGCCATCGCCTGGAACTCGACCGCCCGGTCGGCCGCCGCACGGAACGCCTGGGTCAGCTCCGTCGCCCGCGCCAGCAGCGCCCGTGGGTCGTCGATCGACTCCAGGTCGAAGAAGTGCTCAGGGTCGGCCGCCGCCTGCACCGGCTCGAAGAGCAGGGGCGCGGGGCGTAGCCGCGGTTCCTTACGGCGCGGCGTGGGCTCCGCCATGTCGTTCCTCCCGATGGTCCCGGTGCGGTCCGCGTACGTCACGGGCCACCGTCCATTGTCCCGCGTGGGCGCAAGAGGGCCCGGCGCCCCGGACGCCCTCCGTGCCGCCACACCGCGCCGACCTCAGGGCTTCCACCTCACCCGGTGTTCGGCCAGATGGGACAGCACCGCGTGATTGGCCTCCCAGCCGTCCGGAAACTTCACCAGTGTGCCCAGCTGCACCGGCTCCGTCGACGGGTAGGCGTCGAGCAGATCGGCCACGCCCGCCCGGCACACCACCACACAGGCGTGCCGGTGGCGGGAGGCCAGCACGCACAGCCGACCCGTCTCCAGATGGAAGGCCGTGGCGTCGGGCCGCCCGGACAGCGGATGCAGTACGACCGTGACGTCGAACTCCATGCCCTGGAGCCGGTTGGCGGTGTCCACGGTGACCCCGGCGACCCCCAGCTCGGCGAGGGCCGCGCGGACGGCCGCCGCCTGGTCGCGGTGCGCGGTGCCGACCGCGATCCGCCCCGCCGTGAGCGGTACGGGATCGGCGGCCCGCTCCGACACGGCCGCCCCGCCCCGGTCGAGGAGCCGCCGCACCACCACGGCCACCGCGCGGACCGCCTCCGGGTCCGTGCGCGGGGTGTGCCGGGCGGGCAGCTCCAGCAGCCCCCAGCCGGATTCGGCCGCCGCGTCGATCACCCGGTCCGGCCCCGACCCGTCGCCCGGCACCGCGAAACCCAGCCGCCGGTCGTCGTGCGTGGTGCCGCTGCGGAACGGGGTGTAGGGGTAGAACGCGTCGGACACCAGCGGCGCCGCCGACGCGGGCAGCCGCCAGGACACCGGCAGCCGGTGCTGCGGCAACTGCGGATTGTGCGCGAGCAGTGTCGTCACGGCGGACGCCGACGGGTCGTACGACAGCCCCGCCCACTGGTCGCCGCCCACGATGGAGAACGGGTCGAGCTGGCCGGGGTCGCCGACGAACAGCGCCCGTTCGAACAGCCCGGCCACGGCCAGCAGCGAGTCCGAGCGCATCTGGTACGCCTCGTCCACGATGGCGTGGCGCCAGGGCTCGTCCACCGTGACATGCGCCCACTTCGCCGCCGTCGAGATCACCACCGGCAGCCCCGCCAGCTCGGCCGCCTTCGCCGACGGACGGACCTGCGGGTGGGCGTCGAGGGCCTTGTCGTACGGGTCGGTGTCGCTGCTGTGCAGGCGTCCCACCGGCAGGTCGGGGCGTTTGTCGGCGAGCCGCAGCACCAGGTCGTCGACCTGCGCGTTGGTCTGCGCCACCACCATCAGCGGGCGCCCGGCGTCGGCGAGTTCCAGCGCGGCGCGGACCACCAGCGTGGACTTCCCGGCACCGGGCGGGGAGTCCACGACGACTCCGCGCTCGGTGCCGCGCAGGGTGTCGGCGAGGATCGCCTCGGTGGCGCGGGAGGCCGCGGCGCCGGGGTCGAGCGGCACCGGGGCGGGGGAGGCGAGGGTCACAGCACATCCTCCTCGGTGACCGGGTCGGCCGCCGGGACGGCCGTCTCGTCCGGTGGTCCGCCATGGGTCCACGGGGTGTCCTCCGGCTCCGGCAGCCGGGCACCGCCGCGCTGCTCGTGTTCGAACAGGGTGAAGCACACCCGGTCGCCCTTCTCCGGCACCGACCCCTCCTCGGGCTCCTTGCCCCGCCCCATCTTGTCGACGATCCGCAGCACGACCAGCAGCTCCGCCGACGCCCCGGCCGCCGCGGCGTCCTCCTCGCCTTCGAAACCGGCGAACTCCGCGGCCTGCGGCTTGCCGCCCAGCGAGCGGTACACCCGGGCCCGCTCGCCCAGATACGGCCGGTCCCCGGTCCGGACCGTGACCAGCGGACGCGGAGCGGGCCGCTTGCCCTCGCTGTACGCCATCACCACGTCCACCACCTCCCCCGCGAACGCCTCCCCGGCCAGCCGCCGCCCCGCCATCACCAGCGGATCGTCCAGCGCCTCCTGCGCCTCCAGCCGGGCCTGTTCCCGCTCCCGCGCGGCGAGTTTGTTCGCGGCGGTCACCGCGTCGTCGTGGCGCGGCTGCGGCGGCTCGCCCGCGACCACCCGGTCGCGGTGACCGGTGAACGACCAACGGTCCCGCGTCCAGCGATCCGCCACCCGCGCCCCCTCCGGCAGCTCCCGCAGCAGATCGAGACCGCGCCACACGGCGTCCCAGGTGGGCCGGGTCCGGGACGCGACCAGCTCCTCGATCCGCCGCTCGGCGGCGGTCATCGAGGCGAGCCGCTCATCGGCCTGAAGGCCGTCCTCGGCGGCGGCGAACTCCGTACGGGCCCGGTCGTAGCGCTCGATGGCCGGGGCGAGCAGCTTGTTGTCGAACGCCGGGTCGGTGGCCGGGCCGGCCGGGGGACAGCGCAACTGACCCTCCGGATCCCGGTCCAGCTCCGCGCGGAGCGCCGCCTCGGCGCCGGAGCCCTCCTCGGGCGGGTCGAGCCAGGCGAGCAGCGCGCCCAGATGCTGGTCCTCCATGCTCGACTGGCCGGTGGCCCAGTGCCGGGCCAGCAGGTCGGTCATGCCCAGCAGCAGCGAGGAACCCGGCACCCGGGCCCGCTCCCCGTAGTGGGTCAGCCAGCGCCCCAGCAGCGGCACCCGGGGCGGCGCCGGATAGGGCGCCTCGGGGTCCTGCTCGGCGGTCCGCCGGAACCGCGTCGAACGGCCCAGCAGCCGGACGTACGCGATGCCCGCGCGGTTCGGCACGATCAGCTGCGGGGCGTCCGCGCACAGGTCGACCTGGACCTTGACACGCTTGCCGGTCTCCGGGTCGGTCTCGGTGCGCTCGGCCGCCTCCACCGACCCGGCGTAGCCGTCGACGTACGGCAGCACGATGTCGGCGAGCCGGGCGAGGAACGCGAACCGCAGCTCCCGGTCGCGGGGCTGGGCCACGGCCAGCAGCCGGGGCGCGTCCCGGTCGGTGCCGACCAGCGCCCCGAGCGGCGCCCCCGCCTCACCTGCGGTGGTCAGCGGCACGAACACCAGGGGGTGCGCGGACACATGCCGGTGCCGCACGGTCGCGGCGGCCTGCGCCCGCCCGCTGCGCACCGCCTCCAGCCGCCCCAGCGCGGAGATCAACGACATGCCGCCCCCTCCGCCAGCGCCTCCGCGCGCAGCCGGGCCGCCCGGCGCAGCGCCCTGACCGTCGGGTCCCCGGGGTCGCCGTCCTCGCCCCGGGACGTGGCCAGGACGGTGTCGATGTCGGTCAGGGCGCCGAGTTCGGCGCGCAGGGGGCGGCCGAGGGCGGTCACCGCGCCGGACTCGCGGGCCTGTGCCCGGCAGTGGAAGGCCAGCTCGCAGGCCGACAGGCACTCCGGGGCGTAGGCCGCCGGGACCGCCTCCACGGCGGCGGTGAGCCGCTCGGCGGGCAGGTCGGGGGCGAAACAGGTGTCCGGGGGCAGGGTCGCCGCGATCTCGTCCAGCCGGGTCAGCCGGCGCAGCTGCCGCGCGGTGACGGCCCGCTGCTTGCGGATGTCGACGGCGGAGCCGGTGGGCAGGTTGGAGAAGTCCTTGGGGCACACCAGCAGCACTCGGTGGCCCACGCGCGGGGCGGGGTCGAGCCGGGCGGCGACGCCCTCCAGCGCCAGCACGTACACGGCCGCCTGCCGGGCCGCCGCGCCCACTTTCGCCGGGTCCGCCGAGCCGTCCAGCATCGGGAACGACTTGATCTCCACGACCGTCCAGCGCCCGTCCGGGTGCACCACCACCGCGTCGGGCTCCAGGAAGGCGGGGGCGCCCGCGACCTCCAGGGCCAGCATCGGATGGTCCAGCAGCGTCCATCCCCCGGCCTCCGTGGCCTCGCGCAGCGCCAGCGCCGTCCGCGCGGTGCGGCCCTCGGGTCCGGCGGCGGTGAGGTCGGGCACCGCGGCACCGGTGGGGGGCTCGGCGCCGGGGTCCAGGGCCCGGTGCACCAGCGTCAGCAGCTCCGCGCCGCCGTCCGCCTTGACCCGCGCCTCGAAGGCGTTGCCCCGGGCGAAGGCGAACTGCGACTGGCCGAACGCCGACGGCGAGCCCAGCGCGCTCGCCAGCCCGGCCTTGTTCACCCCGGCGCCGTCCAGGACGGCCCGGCGGTCGCAGCCGGGGTTGGCGGCCAGCGCCGCGAGGGCGCGCGCGTCCAGCGCCTTGGGCGGGACGCCGGGGCCGCGCAGCTCAGCGAGCCTTGCCCACGCTTTCGGCGCCGCCGCTGCGGGAGAGTCCCCATCCGGTGACACCGTCGTCGCCCGGGTCCGCGGGGGCGGCACCCGGTCCGGCACCCGGTCCGGTACGTGACTCTCGCTGCCGTGGAATTCGTTCACCCGGGGAAGTCTGGCATCCGGCACTGACAACGGGGGTCACAGCGCCCCGCGCGCCCGAAGTGAGCGCCGGAACACGGCGGATGACCAGCGCCCGCACCCGGTCCGCGGCCCGCAGTACGTACGGCGTCAGCAGCAGCCCGGCGCCCATCACGGCCGCGCCCGCGACCGCGTCCAGGAAGTAGTGGTTGGCGGTGCCCATCACCACGACCGTGGTCACCAGCGGGTAGAGCACCGCGGCGACCTTCGTCCACCGCCGCCCGCCGTACCGCCACAGGATCACCCCGCACCACAGCGCCCAGCCGACGTGCAGGCTCGGCATCGCCGCGTACTGGTTGGTCATCCCGCCCAGACCGCGCGGCGCGCTCGCCTCGCCCGCCCACCAGCCGTACGCGCTGTACTGGGCCATCGTGTCGACGAACCCATAGGCCGGGTCGAGCAGCCGGGGCGGGCAGGTGGGCAGCAGGGTGAAGCCGATCAGACCGATGAAGGTCGAGGCCATCAGCCAGGCGCGGGCGGCCCGGTAGCGCACCGCGCGGGAGCGGAACAGCCAGATCAGCAGCGCCGGGGTGACCAGATAGTGCAGCGACGCGTACCAGAAGTCCGCCGGTATGCCGATCCACGCCTCCCGGGTGAAGAGCCGGTTGAGCGGATGCTCGGCGTTCAGCCCGAGCGACTTCTCCAGCCGCAGGATCGCGAGGCCGTGGTCGATCGCGGTGTTCTCGTCGCCCCGCACGAGCAGCCGTCCCGCCGAGTAGCAGCCGTACACCAGCAGGATCAGGGGCAGCTCGGTCCACCAGCGCGCCCGGTACGGCGGGGCTGCCCCGGTGTCCGCTATGTCGGAATGCGGCATCCGATCGCCCTCCCCCTGGTCCTGTTCACGCGGCGCCCGGCGTACCGGACGAGCCACTCTACGGCGTACACCCGCGGCTCCGATGGGGCGCTCCAGCCCGGATAGACGCAGAGATCGCCCACCGGGTTGCGCTCCTCAGGCGTGGGCGATGATGGAGGGGCGTCCCGGGGACGTCCGCCCCGGGAAAGGTCCGCGACCCCACCAGGACGCCCGACCGACACCGGCGGGACACCGCCCGGGACTCAGGCAGACGCCCCTGAGACCACCTGGCAGCACCTGAGTCGATCTGAGACGACCTGAGACGACCCGAGACGAAAGGCCCCCATGGCACCGCGCATCCTGTTGGCCCGGCACGGACAGACCGCATGGTCGCTGGCCGGTCAGCACACCGGCAGGACCGACGTCCCGCTGCTCGACGAGGGCCGGCGCGGCGCGAAGCTGCTGGGGGAGCGCCTGCACCGCCCGCCCTTCGCGGGCCTCACCGGCGCCGAGGTCCGCACCAGCCCCCTGGTCCGGGCCCGTGAGACCTGCGAACTCGCCGGGTTCGGCGACCGCGCCACCCCCTGGGACGCCCTCCTGGAGTGGGACTACGGGGCCTATGAGGGCATGACCCCGGACGAGATCCAGGCCGTGAGCCCCGGGTGGCTGATCTGGCGCGACGGCGTCCCGGACGGCGAGACCGTCGCCGCGATGACCGCCCGCGCGGACGAGATCGTGGCCTGGGCCCGCTCCGCCGACCGCGATGTCCTGGTCTTCGCCCACGGCCACATCCTGCGCGCCCTCGGCGCCCGCTGGCTCGGCCTCCCCCTCGACTTCGCCGCCCGCATCCGCCTGGCCCCCACGTCCCTGTCCATCCTGGGCTGGGCCTACGGCGACCCGGCGATCGACAGCTGGAACGACCGCGGCCATATGGGCTAGGAGGCAGGTGAGGCGGCCCACCTCGCCCGCGCCCGCGCGGGCGCCCCTGGCGGGTCGATCGATCTCCTGGCGCGGTTCGCCTCGCACCCGCGCGCCTGTGCGGGCGGCCCGGCCTGGGGGCCGGCCCGAGCGGCGTGGACTTGTGTGCCCGCGCAGGGGCCCTCGTGGGGTCGGACACCCACACAGCGGTGACGACGCACCCGCGCGGGCGCGCCGCGGATCACCGTGCACGGCCCTGGGCTCGGGCCCGCCTCGCCCCCGCCCGCGCGGGCGGCCCCATGTGGACACCCTGCCTCGGAGGCAAGGTGGAGCCTCGCATCCTCTCGCCCCGCGGACGGCCCGCGGGTACGGAGTGCGGCGTACAGCGATTGCGCGCCTCGCCCCGCCCGCGCGGGCGGCCCGTCAGCGCCAACCTTGCGTACGCCGTCTTCCTCGCCTCGCCCCCGCCCGCGCGGGCGGCCCTTGACGGGTGCCGGTGTGGCGGGGTGCCCGGCGCCTCGCCCGCGCCCCCCAGAGGCCCTCCCGGCTCGACCGAGGCGTGCGTCAGGGTCGCCACCTCGCCCCGCCCCCGCAGGGAGCAGCCGCCGTCGACCGCTCCGGAACCCACTCAGCCGGGCGCGGCCCCGCCCGCGCGGGTGCCCCCTCACACCCCCCGCGGCAGCGACGCGTGCCGGTCCAGGAAGTCCGACACGCCCGAGGCACGCCGGTGCGGGAGCAGCACCCGCGCGGTACCGGCCAGCATGGTCTGGATACGCGACGACTGGACCTGCTCCAGCAGCTCCAGCACCTTCAGTCCGGCCTGGGCGGCCTCGTCGGGGCAGCCCCCGCGCGCGAGGTCGTCGGCGAGTTCGGCGGTGTAGAGGGCGGTGTTGCGGGTGAAGTGCGGGTCCTGGAGGTGGGCGGCGCGCCGGGCGTGCCGGGCCGCGCGGACCCAGTCGCCGAGCGTCGACCAGCACTGCGCCTCCAGCCCCTCCAGCTCGGCCTCCCCGTAGAAGCTCATCCACTCCGGATCGGCCGGGGAGTCGCCCCGCTCGAAGAGGGCCTGCGCGCGGGCCAGGGCCTGGGCGCAGCCCGTGCGGTCGGCGAGCCCCGCCCAGCCGCCCGCCTCGCGCAGCGCGAGCAGCGACATCAGCCGTGCCGAACCGAGCGGCCGGGCGATCCGCTGGGCCGCCTGCGCCGCCCGCACGGCCTCGCGCGGGCGCCCGGCGTCCCGTGCGAGGAAGGCCGTGTTGCAGAAGGCGTGCGCCTCAAGACCCGGGTCGCCGGAGACCCGCGCGGTGGCCAGTGCCTCCGCGTAGTGCGACCGGGCGTCGTCGAACCGTCCCGAGTCGTGCGCCAGCCAGCCCACCGAGATCGCCAGTTCCCCGGCGCCCGCGTGCAGCCGGTCCGTGGTGGTCTGCCGGGTCGCCCCGGCGTCCAGCAGCGCGTAGGCGGCCCGCAGCGGGGCGGCGGCGCGCCGGTAGAGGCCGTCGGCGCCGTGCCGGTCGTCCAGCAGCCGGATACGGCGGACCGCCTCCTCCAGGGCGCCCGCCTCGCTCGATCCGGCCCGCCGCGCGGTGTGCTGTACGGCGAGCGCGTCGGGGGCCAGGGCGAGCGGACCCAGCGAGGCGGCGGCCACGGTGGCGCCCCCGCCGGTCATGAATGCGCGACGCAGCACGTCGCTCTCCTCGTAGTCGTGGTGCCGGTCGGACGGGTCGCCCGGTGTCCCCCGCGCAGGACCGGCGGGCGGTGCCTGCGGCGCCGTCCTGCGCGCGCCCCGGCCGCGGACGGACGAGCGGGGAGCGAAGCCCAGATCGGTCAGCGTGCGGCCGGGGAACATGTGCAGGAACACCCGCTCGTACGCGTAGTTGGGACAGCGGATCTCACCCGCCTCGACCCGGCCGATGTACCGCGCGTCACAGCTCACCTGCTCGCCGATCTCCCGCGCGGCGCGCCGCACCTCCGCCGCGAACTCGGCGGGCGAGCGCCGTCCCCGTAGCCGCCTGAAGGCGGGATTCGGCCGGGCCGGCCGATCGGGCTGGGACGAGGTCACCGTTGACGACGTCATGGCCGGGTCCTCTCATGCGAACCGTCGAACCCTGCCGGATTCGAGTGGCGTTGACCCGGTTGTCGGGTTGGTGCCCTTGTGGTCCGGCGGCATGAAGGTACCCGTTGTGCCCGGTCCGCCACGCTGTGTTTGGCTACAAACCGGATATCTCATCCGTGATCTGCCATGAACTGCCATCCTTTGCGGCGCACTTCCGGCGTAGCCGTTGACGCCTGAGCGGCGTTGAACACGCGGACCGGGAGCCCCCGACTCCCGACCGCATGCCCAAGGAGGTTCGTGGTGGAGGCCGGGATGGAGATCAGGCAGAGTACCGATTTTCGCGGTGCGCGCGGGCTGTGCGGTGCCCCTGGCGGACCGCCTGCCGCGTGGGATCTGGTGACCGTCCCCGCGCGGCAGGGTCTTGAGGCGGTCGACATCCTGCGCCGGGGCGCCCGCGACGGAGTCGGGCCGGTCCTGCACGACGACGGCTGCGACACCCTCGGCTTCCTCGTCCCGCCCGGCACCGCCGCCGCCTGGGACGTCCCCGGCTCCGTCTGTACGGAGACCGACGGCCGCGGTCTGCGGATCGCGCCCGAACCCCCCGTAGAGGGCTCCGGCTGGCTGTTGCCGCCCGCCGACACCGGCCACGGCAGCGATCTCGCCACCGACCCCGCCGTGCTGCGCGCCGCCCTCGGCGAGGCGGCCCGGCTGATCGAGGCGGCCGACAACTGCCGCTGACCGCGAACCGGGACCCCGACGCAACCCCGACGGCCCCTGACGCGACCCCGTGATCCGGCGCCCAGCGCGGGCGCCGCCCCCGGCCCCCTGTGACAATGGGCCCATGGGGAAGTCGGCACAGTCCAGGAACGGCACCCGGCGCCGACCCGCCGGGGCGGTCGTCGAGCCCGTCGACGGCGGACTCGCCGAGCTGATCCCGGACCGCGACCGGCCCCGCGCGAGGACCCTGCTGATCGACGGCGCCCCGCAGTCCCACGTCGATCCGGACGACCCCACGTTCCTGTCCTTCGAGTACCAGCGCCGCCTGGGCCATGTCATCGACCTCGCCGCCCCGCCCGGCGCTCCCCTGCGGGCCGTGCATCTCGGCGGCGGCGCCCTCACCCTGGCCCGCTATCTCGCCGCCACCCGCCCCCGCTCCACCCAGCAGGTCGTCGAGCGGGACGCCCCTCTCGTACAGCTCGTCCGGCGCGAACTGCCGTTGCCGCCCGGCGCGCGCATCCGGGTGCGGTCGGCGGACGCCCGTGAAGGGCTCGCCAAGGTCGCCGACGGCTGGGCCGATCTCGTCCTGGTCGATGTGTTCAGCGGCGCCCGCACCCCCGCGCATCTGACCTCCACCGAGTTCCTCGACGAGATCCGCCGTGCCCTGCGCCCCGGCGGGGTGTACGCCGCCAATCTCGCCGACGGTCCGCCGCTGGCCCATCTGCGGGGCCAGATCGCCACCGCCGCCGCCCGGTTCACCGACCTCGCCCTCATGGCCGACCCCGCGGTGCTGCGCGGCAGACGCTTCGGCAACGCCGTGCTGGTCGCCTCCGACCATCCCCTGCCGCTGGCCGACCTCACCCGCCGCGCCGCCTCCGACCCGCACCCCGCCCGGGTCGAACGCGGTCGGGCGCTGGCCGACTTCACGGGTGGCGCCCGCCCGGTGACGGACGCGGCGGCGGTCGCCTCACCGGCGCCCCCACCGTCGGTGTTCCGCTGAACCCCCATACATGAGGGCCGTCGGGTGTTCCGCTTAACCCCCATACATGAGGGCCGTTGGAGTTCCGCTGAACCCCGGCCATATGGCGGGGCAACGCAAAAGACCCCGTCCCGCGTGAGCCGCGGGGCGGGGTCTTTCGTCTGGAGCGCCGGGCAGGCCTTGCACCTGCATTTCCCCGCAGGAAGCGGGGCGTCTTTCCTTGGACCACCAACGCAGAGGCAGTTTCCCGGAGTTCCGGTGGGCTGCTCTGTGATCAGCTTACCCCATGGCCGGGACGCGAACGGCCAACGGCCCACGCCCCGCGGCTAGTACGTCCCCACCTCCACCCGCGGCGGTCCGTCGTGCCAGGTGCAGAAGACCGACACCCGTTCGGCGCCGGACGAGAACTCCACCCGTATCCAGGTCTCCAGCTTCCATACCTGCATCGACCAGTTCGGGCCCGGGGTCGCGGACACCAGGGTCGCGGAGGCGGCGCCGATAGCGAACACCGCCCGGCCGCCCTCGGTGTCGAAGCTCTTGACCGTGTCGGACACGGCGGGCGGGCTCGTCGACGGCGGGCTCGGGGCGGGCGCGCTGGTGGTGGGCGTGGGGGAGGCGGAGCGCGGGGTCCGCGCGGGGGCCGGGCGCTCGCCGGGGGCGGTGGACGGGGCGCTGTCGGCGCGCGGTTCGGGTGTGGCGGGCGGGTCCGGCGACGGCGTCCCCCCGCCGGACTCGGCGGACACCGCCAGCGGCAGGGCGCGCGGCGGGTCGTAGGCCGTCGCGACCATCACCGTGTGGACGCCCCACCAGGACAGCGTGACCGCCGCGCCCGTGGCGAGCGACCAAGCCAGTACGTGTACGAGTCCTCGGAGCATCGGGGTCATCCTGCCCCACCCGCCCCGGTGGTGTCCCGCCCCCGTCCACAACCCGGGAGTTGTCCACAGGCGCCGGATGCGTGTCGTCCGTATGGCGTACGGTGCCGCGCATGGCAAGTGTGCTCGTGGTCGAGGACGACCAGTTCGTACGCTCGGCGCTCATCCGGCATCTGACCGACGCCGCGCACACCGTGCGCAGCGTCGGGACAGCCCTGGAGGCGCTGCGCGAGGTCGCCCATTTCCGCTTCGACGTGGTCATCCTCGACCTCGGACTGCCCGATCTGGACGGCGCCGAGGCGCTGAAGATGCTCCGCGGCATCACCGACGTCCCGGTCATCATCGCCACCGCGCGGGACGACGAGACGGAGATCGTGCGGCTGCTCAACGACGGGGCGGACGACTACCTCACCAAGCCGTTCTCCGTGGAGCACCTGTCCGCGCGGATCGCCGCCGTGCTGCGCCGCTCCCGGGCCACGGCGGGCGAGGCACCGCCCTCGCCGGTGCTGCGGGTCGGCGGGCTGACCGTCGACCCACTGCGCCGCCAGGCCGAACTGGACGGCGAGCGACTCGACCTGACCCGCCGGGAGTTCGACCTGCTGGCCTTCCTCGCCGGCCGCCCCGGCGTGGTGGTGCCCCGGCGCGAACTGCTCGCGGAGGTCTGGCAGCAGTCCTACGGCGACGACCAGACGATCGACGTCCATCTGTCCTGGCTGCGCCGCAAGCTGGGGGAGACCGCGGCCCGGCCGCGCTATCTGCACACCCTGCGCGGTGTCGGAGTGAAGCTGGAACCACCGGGAGCGGAGCCGCCGCGATGAGATGGGCACTGGTCAAGGTCTCCCTGGCGGTCACCGCGATGGTCGTGGTCGCGTTCGCCGTACCGCTCGGCCTGGTCATCAAGGAGATGGCCCGCGACCGCGCGTTCTCCAACGCCGAACGGGACGCCGCCGAGATCGCCCCCGCGCTGTCCATCACCACCGACCGCGAGCAGCTCAAGCTGGCGATGGCCTCGGCGGGCTCCGGCGACCGGATGGCCGTCCACCTGCCCACCGAGAGCGGCACGGCGACGGCCGGGATCGGTATGCAGCGCGCGCTGCCCGAGGACATCGAGGCCACCCGCAGCCTGGGCCGCGCCTCCACCGCCGAGGTCCCCGACGGCTCCGCGCTGCTCCAGCCGGTCGCCCTCAGCTCCGGCCAGATAGCCGTCGTCGAGGTGTTCGTGGCCGACGCCGCCGTCGGCCGGGGCGTGCGCACGGCGTGGGCGGTCCTCGCCGGGGTCGGTCTCGCCCTGATCGTCGGCTCGGTCGCGGTCGCCGACCGGCTCGGCGCCCGGCTGGTCCGCGCCGCCCAGCGGCTGGTGGCGGGCGCCCGCGAACTCGGCGACGGCAGACTCGGCGCCCGCGTCCCGGAGGAGGGCCCGACCGAACTGCGGCTCGCGGCGGTCGCCTTCAACTCCATGGCCGACCAGGTCGTCCAACTGCTGGCCAACGAACGGGAGCTGGCCGCCGACCTGTCCCACCGGCTGCGCACCCCGCTGACCGTGCTGCGGCTGAACGCGGCCTCACTGGGCGAGGGCCCCGCCGCCGACCAGACCCGCGCGGCCGTCGCCCAACTGGAGCGCGAGGTCGACACCATCATCCGCACGGCCCGGGAGGCCAAGCCGCAGACCGTCGCCGCCGGACCGGGCGCCGGGTGCGACGCGGCCGAGGTGGTGCGCGAGCGGATGGCGTTCTGGTCCGCGCTCGCCGAGGACGAGGGCCGCAAGTGGCGGGTGGCGGGAGCGGAGACACCGGTACGGATACCGGTGGCGCGGGCCGACCTGGCCGCCGCGCTCGACGCGCTGCTCGGCAATGTCTTCCGGCACACCCGGGAGGGCACCGCCTTCGCGGTCGATCTGCACAACGGGGAGGACGCGGTGATCGTGCTGGTCTCGGACGCCGGGCCCGGTATCGAGGATCCCGAGGGGGCGATGGCCCGGGGGCGGGGTTCGGGCAGCGACGGGTCGACCGGGCTCGGCCTGGACATCGTGCGCCGCCTCGCCGAGTCCACCGGCGGGGACGTACGGATCGGCTCCTCCGTGCTGGGCGGCACCGAGGTGCGGATCTGGATCCAGCTCGACGGGCGCCGCCCCGAGCGCCGGGGCCACCGCGGCGGGGTGCGCAGACGCCGCCCCCGGCGGCTGGTGCCTTCGCTTAACCGGCCCCGATCCCTTCCTTAAGCCCACCCTAAGGATGCCGACCCCCGCCCGGTACAAGCGATTTGCCCGGTTCCGCTTGGCTAGCGTAGGTCCCGTTCCCCCAAGAGGGCATCGCCTCGGCGCCCCGACCTCCCCTGGCTAAGGCGCCCTGACACGCCCGGACCCCGAGGGGAGTCGACGGGGCGCGACACCTTCCCCCCCAACCGGTGTCGCGCCCCGCTTCCCCACCCGGCCCCTACACCGCGCCCACCCCCGGCAGGACCCCGGTCCGCGCCGCCTGTCCGTACCAGTGCGCACTGGACTTCGGCGTCCGCTCCAGCGTCGCGTAGTCCACGTACACCGCGCCGAACCGCTTCCCGTAGCCGTACGCCCACTCGAAGTTGTCCAGCAGCGACCACAGGTAGTAGCCCCGCACATCGGCGCCGTCCGTCAGCGCGCGGCGCACCGCCGACAGATGGCCGTGCAGATAGGCGATCCGCTCCGGGTCGTGCACCCGGCCGTCCGGCCCCGGCGCGTCCTCGTACGCGGCCCCGTTCTCCGTGATGTACAGCGGCAGCCCCGGCGCCTCCCGCGCGTACCGCATGATCAGCTCGTGCAGCCCGCCCGGGTCGATGGTCCAGCCCATCTCCGTGCGCTCGCCCGGCGTCTGATGGAACACCACGTCGTCCGCGCCCGGCCACGGCGAGTGCGCGCTCGCGCCATGACCGTCGGCCCGCGCACCCGACCCCGGCGCACCGGCCACCGGCCCGGAGACCAGCGCGGGCGTGTAGTAGTTCAGCCCCAGCGCGTCCAGCGGCTGATGGATCGCCGCGAGGTCACCGTCCCGGACGAACGACCAGTCGGTGAGCGCCGAGGTCGCCTCCAGCAGCGTCCCGGGGTACGCGCCGTGCAGCATCGGCCCGTGGAACACCCCGTTGGCCAGGTCGTCGATCCGCCGGACCGCGGCCAGATCGGCGGCGTCCCCCGACAGCGGACGCACCACCGAGGAGTTGAGGCTGACGGCGACCGTGTCGTGCCCCGGCAGCACCGACCGCAGCGCCGACGCGGCCAGCCCGTGCGCCAGATTGAGATGGTGCGCGGCCCGCAGCGCGGCCACCGGATCGGTCCGGCCCGGCGCGTGCACGCCCGAGCCGTACCCCAGGAACGCGCTGCACCACGGCTCGTTCAGGGTGATCCACTGCTCCACCCGGTCGCCCAGCGCCTCCCCGACCAACCGCGCGTACTCGGCGAACCGGTACGCGGTCTCCCGCTCCGGCCAGCCGCCCGCGTCCTCCAGCTCCTGCGGCAGATCCCAGTGGTAGAGCGTGACCGCCGGTTTGATGCCCCGCGCCAGCAGCCCGTCCACCAGCCGCCGGTAGAAGTCCAGCCCCACCTGCACGGCCGGCCCCCGTCCGGTGGGCTGCACCCGGGGCCAGGACACCGAGAACCGGTACGCGTTCAGCCCGAGGTCCGCCATCAGCGCCACGTCCTCGCGGTAGCGGTGGTAGTGGTCGACGGCCACGTCCCCGTGCTCACCTCCCGCCGTACGCCCCGGCGTATGACTGAAGGTGTCCCAGATCGACGGCGTACGTCCGCCCTCCCGCGCCGCGCCCTCGATCTGATACGCGGACGTGGCGGCCCCCCACAGGAACCCGGCCGGGAAGACGACCGGGCTCCCCACCGCGACGGACTCGGCCGGGGACCCTGACGGGGACCCGGACGGGGCCGGTGATCCGGACGCAGACATGGACGACATTGACGGTGTCGACGATGTTGACGACATGGATGACATGGACGGCATGGATGACATGGAAGCGCTCCCATAGAAGGTCGGGACGACGGGGACCGGGACAAGGAGGAGACCGGGAAGGAATCGGGGCCTGAGGGCAGGACAAGAACGGCAGGACAAGGGTGGCCGGGCGGCGGGACGAGGGAGAGACGGGGACGGGACCGCTCGGCCCCTCACCGGGAACGGCCCCCACTCCCGCCCGGCGAAGGAGCCCCGCCCCGGGAAGGCCCCCCAGGGCCCCCACCCCCGAAGCACACCTCAGCCCTTCACCGCCCCCTGCATGATCCCGCCCACGATCTGCTTGCCGAACACCGCGAACACCAGCAGCAGCGGCAGCGTGCCCAGCAGCGCCCCCGCCATGATCAGCGACTGGTCCGGCGTATAGCCGCGGCCCAGCCCCGCCACGGCCACCTGCACGGTCGGGTTGCCGGTCTGGGTGAGGACCAGGAACGGCCACAGGAAGTCGTTCCAGGTCTGGACGAACACCAGCATGCCCAGCACGGCCATCGCCGGACGGGCCGCCGGGAACACGATGTGCCACACCACCCGCCAACTGCTCGCGCCGTCCACCCGGGCGGCCTCGATCAGCTCGTCCGGCAGCGCGGAGATCAGATACTGGCGCATGAAGAACACGCCGAACGCGCTCACGATCGACGGCAGGATCACCGCCTGGAGCTGATCGGTCCAGTCCAGCTCGGCGACCATCATGTACAGCGGGATCACACTGAGCTGCGGCGGCACCATCATGGTCCCGATCACGATCAGCATCAGCGCGCCCCGCCCCCGGAACCGCAGTTTGGCGAAGGCGAACCCGGCGATGGTCGACAGGAACACCACCGCCGCGGAGGCGATCCCGGCGACGACCGTGGTGTTGAGGAACGCCTCACCGAGGTTGGCGTCCGTCCAGGCCGTCTCCAGGTTGTCCAGCAGATTGGCGCCGAACCAGAACGGCGGCGGGGTCTCGGCGAGCCGCTGGTTGTCGCGCGAGGCGGCGATGGCCGTCCACACCAGCGGGAACAGCGAGCCCACGGTGAACAGCGCGAGCACCACATAGGCGATCGGCCCGGCGTGCAGCTGGCCGCCCGCGCGGGCCGCCTTCGACCGCCGCCGGGCGGGGCGTTCGCGCACGGCGGGCCGCGGCTGCTCCGGGGGAGTCAGTGTCGTCGTCACGGCCGGTCTCCTAACCACTGGCACTACTGGCGCGCAGCCGGCGCGAGATGACGTAGTTGACGATGCCGATCACGATCAGGATCAGGAACATCGTCCAGGCGATGGCCGAGGCCCGGCCCAGGTGCTGGTTGATCCAGCCCTGTTCGTACAGATACAGCCCGAGCGTCTGGAACTGGTGCTGGGAGCCGCCCGACGCGCCCTTGTTCGCATCGAACAGCAGTGGCTCACCGAACAGCTGCGACGCTCCGATGGTCGAAACGACACAAGTGAACAGAATGGTCGGGCGCAGCGACGGCAGCGTCACATGCAGGAACTGCTGCCAGCGGCTCGCCCCGTCCAGCGCCGCCGACTCGTAGAGATCGTTCGGGATCGCCTGCATCGCGGCCAGATAGATCAGCGCGTTGTACCCGGTCCAGCGCCAGATCACGATGGTCGACACGGCGATCTGGGACGGCCAGGTGTCGTTCTGCCAGTCGATGTGATCGATCCCGATCGCCCCGATCGCCCAGTTGATCATCCCGTAGTCCCGGCCGAAGAGCAGCACGAAGACCAGCGACGCGGCGGCGATCGAGGTGGCGTACGGGGCCAGCATCACGACCCGGTAGAAGGTGGACGCCCGCAGCCGGTAGTTGAGGATGTGGGCGAGCCCCAGCGCCATCAGCAACTGGGGCACGGTCGAGATGATCCCGATCGTGAGGGTGTTGCGGGCCGCGTTCCAGAAGAAGTCGTCGTCGAAGATCCGGGTGTAGTTGCGCAGCCCCACCCAGTCCATGTCGGTCGGCGCGGTCAGCTCCACCTGGTGCAGCGAGGCCCACCCGGTGTAGAGCAGCGGAAACAGCCCGAACGCCAGGAACAGCAGGAAGAACGGCGAGACGAACGCGTACGGGCTCCAGGTGCGGTCCCGCTGCCAGCGCCGGGACAGCCGGGCGCGGCGCCGGGCTTCGGCGTCCGGGTCCGGCCCGGCCGGGGCCGCGCCCCCCTCCTCGGAGCGGGGCGCGGTGGCGGTGTCGTGCCGGGTGGTCATACCGGTCACTGGTCCAGGTTGTTGTCGATGGTCTTCACGGCGGTCTCCCAGGCGTCCTTCGCCGACTTGCCCTGGGCGACCAGGATGACCCCGTTGTCGGTGAGGCCCTGCTGGATGATCTGGTCCTTGGGGCCGATCACCTGCACCGGGCTGTTCTTGGCGGCCTCGGCGAAGATGGCCCCGATCGGCGCGTCCCCGGTCATCTCGTTCTTGGCGTTCTTTACGACGGGCATCTCATACGCGGCCGGGGCGCTCGGGAAGCTGCCCTGCACCTCGAACAGCTTGGCCTGCTGCTCGGGCGCGGTCAGCCAGGCGGCGAGCTTGGCGGCGGCCTCGGTGTTCTTGCCGGACTTGGGCACGGCGAGGAAGGAACCGCCCCAGTTGCCGGCCTGCGGCGCCGCGGCCACGTCCCACTTCCCGGCCGCGTCCGGCTTCGACTTGCCCTTGATGTAGCCGAGCATCCACGGCGGACAGGACATCGCGGCGAACTTGCTGTTGGCGATGGTGGTGTCCCAGGCGGGCTGGAACTGCGTCTGGTTGCCGACCAGTCCGTCCTCGGCGGCCCGCGCGGTGAGGTCGAACGCGGCCTTCACCGCGGGGTTGGTCTTGTAGACGACCTCGCCGGAGGAGTCGTAGAACCGCTCGGTCTCGCTGCCCAGGATCGCCTGGACCAGGCCGCCGGGGGAGTCGAGGAAGGTGGTGCCGTCGGGCGCCTTGTCCTGGTACTGGCGGCCGACTTCGATGAACTTGTCCCAGGAGCCCGCCCACAGCTTGCCCACCTCCGCCCGGTCGGAGGGCAGTCCGGCCGCCTCGAAGAGGTCCTTGCGGTAGCAGATGGCCATCGGGCCCACATCGGTGCCGAGCCCGATGGTCTGGCCGTCCTGGGTGGTGGCCTGCTGCCACTTCCACTCCAGGAAGTCGCCCTTCTTCCCGTAGGTGGACAGGTCGAGCAGCTTCGCCGACTGGGTGTTCACCACCTCGGCGATATTGCCGACCTCGACGGCCTGGATGTCCATCAGCCCGCTGTCGGTGGTGAGGTGGTTGACCAGCGCCGGATAGTAGTTCTCGTTCCGCTCGGTGACGTTCTCCTTGATGGTGATGTCGGGGTGGAGCTTCATGTACGCGTCGTAGAGACCGGCCTCCTTGAAGCCCATCGCGCCGAACAGCCCCAGTGTGATGGTGGTCTTGCCGCCACCGCCGTCCGAGGTGTCCGACTCGTTGTCGCCGTCGTCGGCACAGCCGGCCAGCAGACCGGCGCCCAGCGACGCGACGGCCGCGAGGACCAGCGCCTGGCGGCGGATCCGGGAAGGTGCTCGCATGTGCGTCCTCCTGTTGCCCTGACGTGCCGACCCCCCGGCCGGAAAACGCTGCTCGGGCCCGTTGTACGTCCTGCGTACGTCTCGCTGCGGCGCGGGCGGGGAACGTGCGGGATTGAGTGCGGGATGTGTATGGGGCAGCTGTCGTGGGAGGCGTGGGAGCGCTCCCATCGATGATGTGTTGAAGGGTCGTGGCTCCCGGCGGGGGTGTCAAGGGACCGCACACGCCGAGCTGTGTTCAGTTATCGGCCCGTTAACTCGGCGGTACGGGGACCGTATCGGGCCGGTGTGGGGGCGGCGGGAGGACACCGTAAGGGGTGTGGGCGTGGCCCGTACCCCCCGGGTGACCGGCGCCACTGTTACATTCCAGGCCAGTGACCGACGGGAGGGCAGCCGATGGCAGGCCAGGGAACGCGCGGCCGAGGGGCCGGGCGGCCGACCCTTGAGGAGGTCGCCGCACGCGCGGGCGTGGGCCGCGGCACGGTCTCGCGCGTGATCAACGGCTCGCCCCGGGTCAGCGACGCCACCCGCGCCGCCGTCGAGGCCGCCGTCGCCGAACTCGGATACGTCCCCAACACCGCCGCCCGCGCGCTGGCCGCCAACCGCACCGACGCCATCGCCCTCGTGGTCCCCGAGCCGGAGACCCGGTTCTTCGCCGAGCCGTACTTCTCCGACATGCTGCGCGGGGTGGGCGCCGAACTCGCCGAGACCGAGATGCAACTGCTGCTGATCTTCGCGGGCAGCGACCGCGAGCGCGCCCGGCTCGCCCAGTACCTCGCCGCCCACCGGGTCGACGGTGTCCTGCTGGTCTCGGTGCACGCCGACGACCCGCTGCCCGATCTGCTGGCCGAGCTGGAGATCCCCGCGGTGATCAGCGGCCCGCGCTCGGCGGCCGAGGCGCTGCCCTCCGTCGACTCCGACAACTACGGCGGCGCCCGCTCGGCGGTGGAGCACCTGCTCGCCCGGGGCCGTACCCGCATCGCCCACATCACCGGCCGCCTCGACGTCTACGGCGCCCAGCGCCGCCTCGACGGCTACCGCGACGCCCTGCGTGAAACCGGCCGCCCACCGGACGAACTCCTCGTGGAACAGGGCGACTTCACCGAGGACGGCGGTGCCCGCGCGATGGCCGCGCTGCTGGCCCGCCGCCCCGATCTGGACGCGGTGTTCGCCGCCTCCGACGTCACCGCGGCGGGCGCCCGCCAGGTGCTGCGCGAGTCGGGCCGCCGCATCCCGGACGATGTGGCCCTGGTCGGCTACGACGACTCGGCCATCGCCCGCCACATGGACCCGCCGCTGACCAGCGTCCGCCAGCCCATCGAGGAGATGGGCCGCAGCATGATCGACCTGCTGCTCACCGAGATAGCGGCCCGCCGCCCGGCCCCGCCGTCCCCCCGCGCCCACCACCAGGTGGTCCTGGCGACGGAACTGGTGGCCCGTACGTCGTCCTGACCTCGTCCGCCGCGACCGCCGGACCGGTTTGCCGCGCTACCGCGCGGAACGCCGGGCCCGGACCTCGTGGCAGAACTCGGTGCCGATCCAGGCCGCGGCGGCGATGAGGACCGCCACGACGAGCTGCCCCACCAGGAACGGGATGATCACGGGACACTCCTTGCGGCGAACGGGACGGAGACGCACCAAGGGCCGGTCCGATGTCTCGGACCGGCCCTTGGTCGGTGAGGGTGAGTGACGGGACTTGAACCCGCGGCCACCTGGACCACAACCAGGTGCTCTACCAACTGAGCTACACCCACCATGACCGGCGCTGGAGACTGGCGTCTCTCCGACCGGCCGAGAAAAAGTGTACAGGGTCCGAGGGGGTGCTCGCGCCCGGCTTTTCCGGGGCCCCGGAAAAGGCCCGCCGCCCGGCTACTGCGCAGGCAGGACGTGGTGCGCGGCGATCGCCCTGGCCGTGTCGGAGTCGGGTCCCGGCTGGGGTACGAAGATCGCCTCGCGGTAGTAGCGCAGCTCCGCGATCGACTCGCGGATGTCGGCGAGGGCGCGGTGGTTGCCCTTCTTCTCGGGGCTGTTGAAGTAAGCCCGCGGATACCAGCGGCGGGCCAGCTCCTTGACGCTGGAGACATCCACGATCCGGTAGTGCAGATAGCCCTCCAGGGTCGGCATGTCCCGCAGCAGGAAGCCCCGGTCGGTGCCGACGGAGTTCCCGCACAGCGGCGCCTTGCCGGGCTCCTTGACGTGCTCGCGGATATAGGCGAGGACCTGTTCCTCAGCGTCGGCGAGCGTGGTGCCGCCGGGCAGTTCGGTGAGCAGCCCGGACGCGGTGTGCATCTCCCGCACCACCTCCGGCATCGTCTCCAGGGCGGAGTCCGGCGGACGGACGACGATGTCCACGCCGTCGCCGAGCACATTCAGCTCGGAGTCGGTGACGAGGGCGGCCACCTCGATGAGCGCGTCGTCGGACAGCGAGAGGCCGGTCATCTCGCAGTCGATCCACACCATGCGATCGTTCATGCGACCACCCTACGGCCGACATGGGCGGATACGGTCCCCCGAGTCGCCCCGGACGTCGGCCCGGACGTCGGCCCGGACGCTGCGCGCGCCGCACCGCACGGCGAAGGGGAGGGACCGCCGGGTCCCTCCCCTCCACTGATCCACCGTTCAGCGCGAGCCCGCGCTCACGGTCCGGCCGTCACATCCCGCTGCGCTGGCCCGGCAGGCTCGCCAGCGGCGACCCTCCGCCCATCGCGCCCGCCCCCGCCGGGGTGCGGCGGGTCTGGAGCGGCACCGCGTCCGGATGCAGGGCATGCGGCGCGGAGAGCGGGGAGTGCGTGGGCGGGCCCGGCGGCGGTGACCCGTGGTCCTGGTCGGACTGCTTGTCCGACTGGGGCCGACGGGCGCGGTACGCGGCCCGGTAGGCGGCCGGCGACGAACCGAGCTGCCTGCGGAAGTGACCGCGCAGCGCCACCGGTGAGCGGAAGCCGCAGCGTCCGGCCACCTCGTCCACCGAGTAGTCCGACGTCTCCAGCAGCCGCTGCGCCTGGAGCACCCGCTGGGTGATCAGCCACTGGAGCGGCGCACTGCCGGTCAGCGACCGGAACCGGCGGTCGAACGTACGGCGGCTCATATAGGCGCGGGCCGCCAGTGTCTCCACGTCGAACTGCTCGTGGAGGTGCTCCAGCGCCCAGGCGACGACCTCGGCCAGCGGGTCGGCGCCGATCTCCTCTGGTAAAGAGCGGTCCAGGTAGCGCTCCTGGCCTCCGCTCCGGCGCGGTGGTACGACCAGCCTGCGGGCGAGCGCCCCGGCGGCCTCGTTGCCGTGATCGGTGCGCACGATGTGCAGACACAGATCGATTCCGGCGGCGGTGCCCGCCGAGGTCAGTACGTCGCCGTCGTCCACGAAGAGTTCTCTGGGATCGACATGGACGGACGGATAGCGCTTGGCCAGCGTCGGCGCGTACATCCAGTGTGTGGTCGCCGGGCGGCCGTCCAGCAGGCCCGCCGCCGCGAGGACGAAGGCGCCGGTGCACAGACCGACGATTCTCGCGCCTTCCTCATGCGCCCGGCGCAGTGCGTCGAGCGCCTCCTCCGGCGGCGGGGAAGTGATCGAGCGCCAGGCCGGTACGACGACCGTGCCCGCCCGTGCGATCGCTTCCAGGCCATGCGGTGTGCTGAGTTCCAGGCCCCCCGTGGTCCGCAGCGGGCCGTCCTCGCCCCCGCAGACCAGCAGTCGGTAGCGCGGTACGCCGGCGTCCTGGCGGTCGATCCCGAACACCGACAGTGGTATGGAACTCTCGAAGATGGGGCCGCCGCTGAACAGCAGCACCGCGACGATCTCCTTGCGCCGTCGCCCGGACAGCTTCCTGGCCGCGGCTTCCGGCGCGGCAGTGGAGTCGTGGCTCATCCTGCTAAGCCCCCCTCGGTGGTCGCGGCTCCTCGGTTGTGTCGCTCCTGCACGTTTCCCCTTGGTCCTGCACGAGTCCCCCGCCATACGACAGTCAAGATCGAATCTACTGCGTCCCGCGCCGCGGAGGTGACCGGATTGGCACCCCTACGGAGGGTCGACTTGGCAACTTGGCGTAAAGCATTCGATCACGAAGCGTTGCACTCCCGCGACGTACAGGGAAGTGCGCCTTGTCGCGGTGGCCAATCCGCGTAGGGTGCGGAGGCTGGCTGAGACCCTTTCCGTGCAGGTGGAACGGTGCGTGGGGGGTATCAAGACCAGTGGATGTACCGCATGCAGAAGTTGGCTGAAAAGATATGGACCGGGGTGCGGAAACCGGTCAGCCGGAGGAACGGTCTCCGCCCCTGCGCCGCTGCGGGTGCGACTCCGCACGGTGTCCCGCGTGTTGCCCCGCGTGATGCCCCGCGCGCTGTCCGAGGTGGTGTCCCGGGTGCGGAACCGGGTGCGGATCCGGGTGGTGTCCCGACGGGTCGTCGCCGGTCAGCGCCGCGCAGCGCTCGGCCCGGCGCAGCAGCAGCCGGCACACCGCGGTGACCGCCGCCAGCCCCAGCGCCGTACCGGCGGCGCCGGCCAGCGAGGTGCCGTACCAGAGGAGGACCAAGGGGACGAGGGCACAGCTGAAGACCGCCCAGCGCACCACGTCCCCGGCCGGGTCGGTCAGCGGGTCGGGACCGGCCGGGGGGTCCTGCGGGGCCGGGGTCCGGGGCGGCTCCCCGCCGGGGGCGCGGTGCGCGGTCGGGGCGGTGCGGGGTACGGACATGGCGTGCTCCCTGTGGCGTGGTTCACGCATTTCAACGCCCGCGTCCCGGGAGGGTCACTGTCAGCGAGCGGCCGGGCGATCACCCTCCCGCGCGGTGAATCCTGTGCAAACCGCCTGTACGGGGCAGCAACCATTGCGTGACGGGCGCCCCCTCGTGCATGCTCCACGAAACCCGCCGGGCAGCCGTGCGGGATCTGGGCGAAGGAGGCGTGCCGCCGTACCCTTGGGGGTATGGGGTTGGGAAGATGATTCCCGGACACAGCGCGGACGACCCGGTCGTCCCTCCCCGATGAAGGATCACGACGCCGAGACAGCCATGGCCGGTCACGAATTCTCCGAACCCGCGGACCGCAAGCGGCCCGTCGCCGATCCCACGGCGGCTGAGCCCCTGGCGGCGGAAGAACCACGTCATGCGTGCGATCCCGCCTTCAAACATGGTGTCGTCGTCGGTTTCGACGGCTCCACCTCCAGTGAGCGTGCCCTCGCGTACGCCATCGGCATGGCCCGCCGTTCGCACGCGGGCCTGATCATCGTGCATGTCGCCAACCGGCTGCCCACCACCGTCTGGGCGGGCTGTGAGCCCCCTGTCTTCGTGGATGTCCCGGACCACCGCACCGAGGTGCTCGGGCTGGAACTGGCGTGTGCGGACTATCTCGCCGAGGTGCCCTGGATCCTGGTCGAGCGCGGCGGGGACATCTGCCATGAACTCGAAGAGGTCGGGCGGGAGTACGAGGCGGACGCGATCGTCGTGGGCTCGACGCACGGGCTGGTGGGCCGGATGTTCGGCTCGGTCGCCGGGCGGCTCGCCAAGCGGGCGAAGCGGCCCGTGGTCGTCATTCCGTAACGAGGCCGGGCGGTTGCGGACGCGGTGAGTCCGGCGCGGGCCCCCTGTGACGTGGCGTCATGTGGGGGCCCGTTCCGTTGTGTGGCCTGTGCGGGTGGGTGGGGGCTGGTCGCGCAGTTCCTCCCCCAGAGGGGGTACCCCCAGCGCCCCTAAGGAGTCGGTATCCCCCGGGGTTTTGAGTGCGGGCTCTACTCCACCGTTACCGACTTCGCGAGGTTTCTCGGCTTGTCGATGTCTCGGTTCAGGGTCAGGGCCGTGTGGTAGGCGAGGAGTTGGAGGGGGATGCCCATCAGGATGGGGTCGAGTTCGTCCTCGTTCTTGGGGACCAGGATGGTGTGGTCGGCCTTCGGCTGGGGCTGGTGGGCTACCGCCAGGATCTGGCCCTCGCGGGCCTTGATCTCCTCCATCGCGGCGCGGTTCTTCTCCAGCAGGTCGTCGTCGGGGACGATCGCGACCGTGGGGAGCGCCGGTTCGATCAGGGCGAGGGGGCCGTGCTTCAGCTCGGACGCCGGGTAGGCCTCGGCGTGGATGTAGGAGACCTCCTTGAGCTTCAGGGACGCCTCGCGGGCCACCGGGTAGCCGCGCACCCGGCCGATGAACAGCATCGAGCGGGCGTCCGCGTAGCTCTTGGCCAGTTCCTCGATCTCCGGCTCCTGCTTCATGATCTCGGCGATCTGGGCGGGCAGTCGCCGCAGGCCCTCGATGATCCGCTTGCCGTCGCGGACCGAGAGGTCCCGGACCCGGCCCAGGTGCAGGGCGAGCAGCGCGAAGGCGACCGTGGTGTTGGTGAAGCACTTGGTGGAGACCACGCAGACCTCAGGGCCCGCGTGGACGTAGATGCCGCCGTCCGCCTCGCGGGCGATGGCCGAGCCGACCACGTTCACCACGCCGAGGACCTTGCCGCCCTTGCGCTTCAGCTCCTGCACGGCGGCCAGCACGTCGTAGGTCTCGCCGGACTGGGAGACCGCGATGTAGAGGGTGTCGGGGTCCACGACGGCGTTGCGGTAGCGGAACTCGGAGGCCGGTTCGGCGTCGGCGGGGATGCGGGCCAGCTCCTCGATGAGCTGGGCGCCGATCATGCCCGCGTGGTACGAGGTGCCGCAGCCGAGGATCTTGACCCGGCGGACCGCGCGGGCCTCGCGGGCGTCCAGGTTGAGGCCGCCGAGGTGGACGGTGGAGAAGCGGTCGTCGATCCGGCCGCGCAGGACGCGGTCCACGGCCTCCGCCTGCTCGTGGATCTCCTTGTGCATGTAGGTGTCGTGGCCGCCCATGTCGTAGGAGGCGGCCTCCCACTCGACGGTGGTGGGTTCGGCGGTGGTGCGGGTGCCCTCGGTGGTGTACGTACGGAAGTCGTCGGCCTTGAGGGTGGCCATCTCGCCGTCGTCCAGGGTCACTATCTGCCGGGTGTGGGTGACCAGCGCGGCGATGTCCGAGGCGACGAACATCTCCTTCTCGCCGATGCCGAGCACGACCGGGGAGCCGTTGCGGGCGACCACGATCCGGTCGGGGAAGTCGGCGTGCAGTACGGCGATGCCGTAGGTGCCCTCGATCAGGCGCAGGGTCTCGCGGACCCGGTCCTCCAGCTTCTCCGCCTGGGAGCGGGCGATGAGATGGGTGAGGACCTCGGTGTCGGTCTCGGAGAGGAAGACCACGCCGTCCGCCTCCAGCTTGCGGCGCAGGTCGGCGGCGTTGTCGATGATGCCGTTGTGGACGACGGCGACCTTGCCCTCGGCGTCCAGATGCGGGTGGGCGTTGACGTCGGAGGGGGCGCCGTGGGTGGCCCAGCGGGTGTGGGCGATGCCGGTGGTCCCCTTGAAGCGGGCCGGGACCTTGGCCTCCAGGTCGCGCACCCGGCCCTTGGCCTTGACCGTCCGCAGCCCGGCGGCCTTGGGGGAGGTGACGACGATGCCGGCCGAGTCGTAGCCGCGGTACTCCAGGCGCTGGAGGCCCTCCAGGAGCAGCGGGGCCACATCACGCTTCCCGATGTATCCGACGATTCCGCACATATAGGGGCATTCCTAGCCGTAGAGGGTGGGTGTGGAGGGGGAGGGCGGTGGGCCGTCAGCCGTAGACGATGCGGCGTAGCTGGCGCTGCGACAGGTCCGGGGGGGCCACCGCCCGGTACTTCAGATCCGTCTCGATCCGCTCGAAGATCACCGCGTTCACCAGGCCCTGGGCCTGGAGTTCGCGGTGGCGGCGGCGGACGTATTCCGTGGTCGTCTCGTCGAAGTAGGCGAGCACGTCCTGGACCACCCGCAGGGCCTCGCCCCGGTTGAGGGGCGTGGAGCGTGTCAGATGATCGACGAGTTCCTCGTGCACCCGGTTGATCCTGGAGGAGCGGCAGGGGTTTCGCAAGAAATCTGCCCGATTCCGGGCAGGATCGTGTCGGGGTCGTATCGGGGGCGTTTGGGTGAGTCATGGGGCACCCATGGGAGGTCTTTGGCGGGTTGTTCCGTGTCCCGATGGGTGCCGTGGGCACCTTCTTGGGTCATGGACCTTCCTCGTATGGGCGTACCCGAACGGCTCGCCGGGCGCCTGAGCATGGCCGAGCAGCACGCGTATCTCCGCGCCCGGTTCTCCCGGCGCACGATGATCAGGGGCGGTGCCGTCACGCTCGGCGCGGTCACCGGCGGGGCGTTCGTGCCCGGCGCCACCGCGCGGGCCGGCGTGCCTGCCGCCGTGCCCCGTCCGGCGTCCGCCACCGTGGACGGGGCGTATGTGGCGCCCTTCGGGCGGCATCTGGCGTACGGCGACGATCCGCGCACCGAGATGACCGTCTCCTGGCAGGTGCCGCTCGCCGTCAGGCGGCCCTTCGTGCGGATCGGCGCCCAGCCCTGGGGCCTGTCCCGGAAGATCGACGCCGAGGTCCGCACGCTGTTCACCCCGGCCGGGGTCGGCACCGGCGGCGACCACACCCAGTACTACCTGCACGCCCGGCTGACCGGGCTGCGCCCCGGACGGACCTACTACTACGGCGTCGGCCACGACGGCTTCGACCCGGCCGCCGCGCACCTCGCCGGGACCCTCGGCACCTTCACCACCGCCCCAAGCCGGGCCGAGCCGTTCACCTTCACCGCCTTCGGCGACCAGGGCGTCAGCTACCACGGGCTCGCCAACGACGCCCTGATCCTCGGCCAGAATCCCGCCTTCCACCTGCACGCCGGGGACATCGCCTACGGCGACCCGACCGGGCTCGGCAAGCCCTCCGACACCGGCTACGACGCCCGGATCTGGGACCAGTTCCTGCACCAGACCGAGTCGGTCGCCCGGCAGGTCCCGTGGATGGTGGCGTACGGCAACCACGACATGGAGGCGTGGTACGCGCCCCACGGCTACGGCGGCGAGGCGGCCCGCTGGCAACTGCCCGGCGACGGGCCCGACCCGGCGGACCTGCCCGGCGTGTACTCCTTCACGCACGGCAACACGGCCGTCATCGCGCTGGACGCCAATGACCTCTCCTTCGAGATTCCGGCCAATCTCGGAATCTCCGGCGGCGCCCAGACGGCGTGGCTGGAGCGCAGACTGAAGGCGTACCGGGCCGACCCGGACATCGACTTCATCGTCGTCTTCTTCCACCACTGCGCCTACTGCACCTCCACCGCGCACGCCTCCGAGGGCGGGGTCCGCGACGCGTGGGTGCCGCTCTTCGACACGTACACCGTCGACCTGGTCATCAACGGGCACAACCACGTCTACGAGCGGACCGACGTGCTCCGGGGCGGCGCCGTCGCCAAGGAACTGCCGATCGGCGGGACCGCCTACCCGGAGACCGACGGCGTGGTGTACGTCACCGCCGGTGCCGCCGGGCGCGGGCTGTACGCGTTCAGCGCCGACCCGTCCTACGCGGGCCATGAGAAGGACGTCGAGTCGGTCGCCTCGTTCGTCTGCGTCGAGGGCGGCGGGCACCGCGCCGAGACCGTCCCCTGGTCCCGGGTCCGCTACCTCGACTACTCCTTCCTCAGGGTGGACGTCACCCCGGCCCCCAGGGGGCGGCTCGCCACGCTCACCGTGCGCGGGATCGCCGAGACCGGCGCCGAGGTCGACCGCTTCACCGTCGCCCGAAGGGTGCGCCAGCGGGGGCGGGCGGTCCTCACAGGCGTTTGAGGACCGCCTGCTTGGCCAGGGCGAACTCCTCGTCGGTCAGTACCCCCGAGCGGTGCAGGTCGCCCAGTTCCCGCAGCCGCCGCAGCAGCGCGTCATGGCCGTCGTCGGGCTCGGCGGCGGCCGGGGCGAGGCGGGGGCGGGCGTCGCCCGCCGTGGTCGCCGGATGCGCCAGCCGGGCCTGTACGGCAGCCGCGATCAGCGCCATCAGCGGGTCCTTCTTGAAACCCCACAGGTCCACCGAGTTGGGGTCGTACTTCGGTGGCGCCTTCGTCGGTGAGCTGCGCACCGTGAACCGCAGGAAGCCGTTCTCCAGACCCGCCGCCGGATGCCACTCCACGGCCGTGATCTCGGTGACGTCGATGGTCCGGGTGCCGGACGCCGACTTCGCCTCCTCGGTCTTCCAGTTCCACTCCAGGCGCACCCGCTCCCCGTCGAAGCTCGCCGTGGCGTCCCCCGCCGAGAACGACAGCGGCACCGCCGGGCCCGGCAGCAGATAGGCGTCCACCGGGTCGCCCGGCACCTGCTCCAGCAGCAGCGCGTTGCGCACCTCGTCCACGAAGTACTCCGCGACCCCGTACCGGTCCGACTCCACGGCCAGCTGATACGGGTCGTGCGGCTCCGCCAGCCGCCCGCCCGTCGCCAACTGGAGCGGATCGGCGCCGTCCCGCAGCCGCAGCCGCAGCCGGCCCGCGCGTCTGCCCTGCTCGAACGAGATCCCGGCCAGCGCGCCCAGCGGGACCACCAGTTCCCCGAGGGTCCTGCGCAGCAGACCGACGGACTTGTCCCGACCCGGTGTCAGCCGTAGCGCGTCGCCGTCGAACTCCCAGGTGCCGTCCCGCTGGATGATTTCCGCCATGAGAGCGATTGTTCCACCGCCGTCGGGAGACAGTGGTCCACACCTGTAGGACGCTCTCTTCTGCTCCCTCTGTTCTCAGTTCTGCGTTCTCAGTTCCCTGTGTGTTCTCTGTCGGGTTGAAGGAAGGACCGGTTGGGTGAGACAGCACAGCAGAACGTTCCGCCTCCTGGGTTGCCTGCTCCTGGTCGCCGGTGCCGGCGCCTCCGTCAGCGGCGCCGCCCCGCCCGACCCCGCCGCCGGGGGCGTCGTCCCGCTCGGCCGGATCGTGCCCGCGCCCGCCTCCGTCGACCCGGGCGGACTGCCGTACCGCATCACCGACCGCACCCGGATCAGCGTCGGCGAGAGCCGCGAGGAGCGGCGGGTCGGTGACTATCTCGCCGGGCTGCTGCGCCCCGCCACCGGCTACCCGCTGCCCGTCACCGCCCAGGGCGCGGGCGGCATCCGGCTGCGGCTCGCCAAAGGCCCCTACGGCGAGGAGGGTTACCGGCTGGACAGCGGACGCGGCGGCGTCACCATCACCGCGCAGCGGCCCGCCGGGCTGTTCCACGGCGTGCAGACCCTGCGCCAGCTCCTCCCCGCCGCCGTCGAGCACGACTCCGTACAGCCCGGCCCCTGGCTGGTCGCGGGCGGCGCCATCGAGGACGCCCCGCGCTACGGCTGGCGCGGCGCCATGCTCGATGTGTCCCGGCACTTCTTCTCCGTCGCGGAGGTCAAGCGGTACGTCGACCAGCTCGCGCTGTACAAGTTCAACAAGCTGCATCTGCATCTCAGCGACGACCAGGGCTGGCGGATCGCCGTCGACTCCTGGCCCCGGCTGGCCACGTACGGGGGCTCCACCGAGGTCGGCGGCGGGCCCGGCGGGTACTACACCCAGGCCGACTACCGGGAGATCGTGGCGTACGCGGCCGACCGCCACCTGGAGGTGGTCCCCGAGATCGACATGCCGGGCCACACCAACGCCGCGCTCGCCTCCTACGCCGAGCTGAACTGCGACGGCGTGGCTCCGCCGCTGTACACCGGGACCGAGGTCGGCTTCAGCTCGCTGTGCGTGCCGAAGGAGGTCACCTATGACTTCGTGGACGACGTGGTGCGGGAGATCGCCGCGCTGACGCCCGGCCGGTATCTGCACATCGGTGGGGACGAGGCGCATTCCACCAGCCATGAGCACTATGTGGCCTTCATGGCGCGGGCCCAGGCGGTCGTCGCCCGGTACGGCAAGACGGTGGTCGGCTGGCATCAGCTGACCGGGGCGACGCCCGTGCGGGGCGCTCTCGCGCAGTACTGGGGGCTGGACGGGACGGACGCGGCGGAGAAGGAGCGGGTCGCCGCGGCGGCGCGGGCGGGTACGGGGGTGATCCTTTCGCCGGCGGACCGGGTGTACCTGGATATGAAGTACGACGCGAGTACGCCGCTCGGGCTGGACTGGGCGGGGTATGTGGATGTGCGGCGGTCTTATGACTGGGAGCCGGGGGCTTATCTTCCGGGGGTTCCGGCTTCGGCGGTGCGGGGGGTTGAGGCGCCGTTGTGGTCGGAGACGTTGGAGAACTCCTCGCATGTGGAGTTCATGGCGTTTCCTCGGTTGCCGGGGGTTGCGGAGTTGGGGTGGTCTTCGGTGGGGGTGCGTGGGTGGGAGGGGTATCGGGTTCGGCTTGCTGCGCAGGCTGAGCGGTGGGGGGTGTTGGGGATCGGGTTCTATCGGGCGCCCGGGGTTCCTTGGCCTACGCCTGCGCCTACGGAGTGAGGTGGGGGCGGTTGTGTGGCGGGTGCGGGTGGGTTGTGGCTGGTCGCGCAGTTCCTCCCCCAGAGGGGGTACCCCCAGCGCCCCTATAGCCATCGGTTGTGGGGCGCTGGGGTTGTGTGGGCTGTGCGGCTGAGTGGGGGCTTGTCGCGCAGTTCCCCGCGCCCCTGGGGCGCTGCCCCTGCCTGCGTTTTCAGGCTTAAGTCAGCGGGTTTTTCAAAGTGCCTGTTAGTTGTAGGGCTGCTGTGGGGTTGGTTAGGTCCAGCATTTGGGTGTTGTTTTGGAGTTGTAGGCGGTTTAGGCAGGAGAGGGGGAAGGTGGGGGTGAAGAGGTTGTAGTGGGTGAATTTTTCGGTTAGTTCGGGGGTTGAGGACTGGTACTCGTGGATTGTTTCGGCGACCGTCTGCCAGAAGTCGGGCTCCTCCAGGACGCCCTCCGCTGCCAGGTGGGCGGAGAGGAAGCGGAAGAAGCAGTCGAAGATGTCGGTGAAGATCGACAGGAGTTTCATGTCGTCGGGGACGTCCACGCGGAGTCGTTCCACCGCCGGGGGCAGGATCGCGTCCGGGTCCATGACGGCGATCTCCTCGGCGATGTCCTTGTGGATCACCCGCCGTACCACCCCGTCCTCCAGGACCAGGATCACATTCTCGCCGTGCGGCATGAAGACCAGGTCGTAGGCGTAGAAGCAGTGGAGGAGGGGGGTCAGGTAGGCGTCCAAGTAGTGGCGGAGCCAGGTTCGTGGGGGGAGGCCCGAGCGGGTGATCAGGGCCGCCGTGAAGGAGTGGCCCGCCTCGTCCTGGTGGAGTAGGGAGGCCATGGTGGCGAGGGTTTCGCCGGGCCTCAGGGACGGTACCGGGCTCTCGCGCCACAGTGCGGCCAGCATCTTGCGGTACGGGGAGTGGCGGTCGGTGGCTCGCTCGTACTCCAGGTGTCGGTATCCGATGGCCGCGCGTTCGCGGATGATCGACATGCCGGATGACTTGAGCGTCTGGTCGTTGTCGATGAGCTGGGCGAGCCAGTCGTTGATGGCCGGGGTCGCCTCCATATAGGCGGCGGACAGGCCGCGCATGAAGCCCATGTTGATGACCGACAGGGCGGTCTTGACGTAGTGCTTGTGTGGGCTGGTGGTGTTGAAGAAGGTGCGGATGGATTGCTGGGGCAGATACGTGTCGTTGCCCTCGCCCAGGCAGATCAGGCGGTGTTCGGCGATCTCGGCGGCGAAGGTGATGGTGAGTTTGTTCCACCACTGCCAGGGGTGTACCGGGAGGAGGTAGTAGTCCTCCGGGTTAAGGGACTGGGCGAGGAGGGTGTCGTGGAAGCGGGTCACCGTTTCGGGAGTGAGTTCCGCGCGGACGAAGGTGTCGTACGCGATGCCCGCGCCCGCCGTGAATGTGGCGCGGGAGCGGTGGGCCGCCAGCCAGATCAGCCGGACCGGGCTCGCGGTCTCGGGGGCGTACGACAGGTACTCGTGGACACCGAAGCCGAGGCGGCCGTTGTTGGCGACGAAGCAGGGGTGGCCCTCGGTCATGCCGGTCTCGATCTCCTGGAAGGAGCCGGAGGCGAGGCGGGCGGCCGGGATCTGCGGCTTGCCCAGCTTGAAGCAGAGGCCCGCCAGGGTGGACGAGATCTCCTCCAGGTAGACCGGGAGGACCGTGTCGGTCAGGCCCAGGGGCGTGCGGACGTCGAGGATGAAGTCGAGGGCGGAGAGGGGGCGTTCGCCGTCCGGGGTGTGGCGGGTGATCGAGTCCGGTTCCACCTGCCAGTGGTCCAGGGCGCGCTTTGCCGCAGTGAAGCGGTAGGTCGTCCGGCCGTCGTCGGAGCGGACGGTGTACGTGTCGGTGCCGTCCGGCTCGGGGGTCAGGAGGCGTTCATGGGCGAACTCGGCGAGGGCCTTGCGGATCAGCAGCCGGTTGGCCCGCGCCCAGTGCTGGGGGGTCAGATGCGCCACGGCGTCGGAGAGGGTCATACGGCGGCTCCTCGGGCGGCCAGGAACTGGGCGCGGGTGCAGAAGGACAGCAGGGCGCGCTTCTCGGGCTTGTCGATCTCCCGCTCGGGGACGAAACCGACCGCCGCGTTCAGGGTGTGCACGGCCGTGTTGGTGACGTCCGGCTCGACCACCACCCGCCGGGTGCGCGGGTCGGCGAACAGCGCGTCCATGACGGCGGTGAGCACGGCCCGGGTGAAGCCGTGCAGCGGGCGGTCGGTGGGGGCGACCAGGAAGTGCATACCGACATCGCCGGGCGCCGGCTCGTACAGGCCGGTCAGCTCGACGTACCGGGGGTCGTACCGCTCCATCAGGAAGGCCGGGGTGCCGGCGTGCAGTCCGAGGTGGGCGTGATGGTGGGGGTGGGCGGCGATGCGCATGTACTCGCGCTCCACGTCCTGGAGCCGGGCGTCGCCCATCATCCAGAACGCCGCCTTGGGGTGGGTCACCCAGCCGTGCAGCAGTTCGGCGTCGGTCAGCGGGTCGAGGGGGCGGAGAGTGAGGGGGCCGATGCTCATACGGCGAACTCCTGGAAGGCGATGGTCTTCTCGACGGGGTAGGGCTCGGCCCCGCCCAGCAGCTCGCGGATGATGCAACTGTTGCGGTAGGCGCCCATGCCGAGGTCGGGCGAGGTGACGCTGTGGGTGTGGACACCGGCGTTCTGGAGGAAGACCCCGCGCCCGGTGGTGTCGATGGCGTAGTTGCGGGCCACGTCGAAGTTGCCACGGGAGTCGCGCAGCAGCCGTCCGGCGATCGGGGCGAGGAAGTCCGGCTCGGTGTAGCGGTAGCCGGTGGCGAGGACCAGTCCGTCCGAAGCCAGCTCGAAGTGCTTGTCCTGCTCCTGCTGGTGGAAGCCGAGGGTGTAGGTGCCGTTCGCGTACGAGGCGGTGGTGAGGGCTGAGTTGGTGAGCAGGCGGGTGGGGACCGGGGCGGCCAGGTTCTTCTGGTAGAGGAGATCGAAGATGGCGTTGATCAGATCGCCGTCGATGCCCTTGAACAGGCCCTTCTGTTCGGCGGTGAGCCGGTAGCGGGTGTCCTCGGGCAGCTCCCGGTAGTAGTCGATGTACTCCGGGGAGGTCATCTCCAGGGTGAGCTTGGTGTATTCGAGGGGGAAGAAGCGGGGGGAGCGGGTGACCCAGTTCAGCCGGTAGCCATGGACGTCGATCTCGCCGAGCAGGTCGTAGTAGATCTCGGCGGCTGACTGGCCGCTGCCGACCAGGGTGATCGACCTCTTGCGCCGCAGCTCCTCCCGGTGCTGCCGGTAACGGGAGTTGTGCAGCAGGTCCCCGCCCAGGCCGCGGCAGGGCTCGGGGACGTACGGCGGGGTGCCGGTGCCCAGGACCAGGCGGGGGGCGCGGTATACGGCTCCGGCGGCGGTGCGGACGGTGTACAGCCCGCTGCCGTCGTCGTACGTGACCTCGGTGACCTCGGCGTTGAAGCGGACGCTGGTCAGCCGGTGCGCTGCCCAGCGGCAGTAGGCGTCGTACTCGGCGCGCAGGGGATAGAAGTTCTCCCGGATGTAGAAGGAGTAGAGGCGGCCCTGGTCCTTCAGATAGTTCAGGAAGGAGTACGGGGAGGTCGGGTCGGCGAGGGTGACCAGGTCCGACAGGAACGGGGTCTGGAGGTGGGCGCCGTCCAGGAACATGCCCGCGTGCCACTCGAAGTCCGGCTTGGCCTCCAGGAAGACGCCGTTCAGCTCGGCCAGGGGCTCGGTCAGACAGGCCAGACCCAGGTTGAAGGGGCCGAGACCGATGCCCACGACGTCATGGGTGGTCTCAGGAAGCGCGGTCAAGGGAGTCTCCCAGGTACTGCTCGGCGTGCCCGGCGAGCAGGTCGAGGACGGCGGCGATGTCGGACGGTGTGGTCTCGGGGTTGAGCAGGGTGAACTTCAGGTACTGCCGGCCGTCCACCTCGGTGCCCGCGACCACGGCCGCACCGGAGGCGGCCAGCGCCGTACGGGCGTACCGGTTGGCCCGGTCGGTCAGGGCCGGGTCGGTGGCGGCGGCCGGGACCCAGCGGAACACCAGGGTGGACAGCACCGGCTCGCACACCACGTCGTAGCGCGGATCGGCGGCCAGCAGCCGCCAGCCCTCGGCGGCCAGCTCGCACACCTCGTCGAAGAGTTCACCGACACTGTCGGCGCCCATGGTGCGCAGGGTCATCCAGAGCTTGAGCGCGTCGAACCGGCGGGTGGTCTGGAGCGACTTGTCCACCTGGTTGGGGATACGTTCCCGGACCGTCCGGCGCGGGTTGAGGTACTCCGCGTGGTAGGTGGCGTGGCGCAGGGTCGTCGCGTCCCGCACCAGTAGCGCGGAGGAACTCACCGGCTGGAAGAAGGACTTGTGGTAGTCGACGGTGACCGAGTCGGCGTGCTCGATCCCGTCGAGCAGATGACGGCGGGTCGGGGAGGCCAGCAGTCCGCAGCCGTAGGCCGCGTCCACATGCAGCCAGGTGCCGTACCGGGCGCACAGGTCGGCGGTCTCCGGCAGCGGGTCGAGGGAGCCGAAGTCGGTGGTCCCGGCGGTGGCGACGACCGCCATCGGGACCAGTCCGGCGCGGGCACAGCGCTCCAGCTCCCGGGCGAGGACGACGGTCCGCATCCGCCGGTCCCGGTCGACGGGTATGGACACCACCGAGTCGGCGCTCAGCCCGAGCAGCCTCGCCGACTTCAGGACGCTGAAGTGACCGGCCTCGGAGGTGAAGATCCGCAGCTTGGCCGGGGAGTCGGTCTTGCTCTCCTCACGGGCCAGCAGCAGCGCCTGGAGGTTGGACTGACTGCCGCCCGAGGTGAACACCCCGTCGGCCGCCTGACCGAGCCCGAGCCGCCCGGCGGTCCACTCCACGAGCCTGCGCTCGATGAGCGTGCCGCCCGCCGACTGGTCCCAGGTGTCCAGCGAGGAGTTGACGGCCGACAGCACGGCCTCACCGAGCACGGCCGGGATGACGACGGGGCAGTTGAGGTGCGCGAGATAGCGGGGGTGGTGGAAGTAGACGGCGTCCCGGAGGTAGACGTCCTCCAGTTCGTCCAGCACGGCGGTGGTGTCGTACAGCGGCCGGTCGAGGTCGATCCGCTCGATGAGCGGGGCGAGGGCGTCGGGCGTGACTCCGGTGAACGGCCGGTCGGTGGCGGCGAGCCGGGCGGCCACCCGCTCGACTCCATCGGTCACGGAGCGGCGGTACCGCTCCGTGGTCATGCCATTGAGTAGCTGGGAGCGCATGGGGGGCCTCGGAGGGGGAGGAGGGGGGAGGGGATGGGGAGGAGATGGGGAGGGGACGGAAGCGGGGCAGCGCCTTCCGCTCATCAATTTAGGCAAGCCTAACCTAACTTTCCAGTCCCATTCGATCACCCTCCTGTAACCCCGGTCACAGCGGCGACCCTTCACCCAGGCAAGCGAAAACCCCCGTACGGAACCCATACGGGGGCAACCATCAAACGCGGTCGGGGGCAAGGCTTTTAGGGGCGTGGGGAACTGCGCGACCAGCCACAACGAACCCGCACCCGCCCCCCAACCGTCACCCCCCACTCACCTTCCGCGCCCCCTCCAACACCTCAGCCAACGCAACCAACATCGGCTCACACTTGTCATACGACAACACCGGCTCCGTATCCCGAGCCACCACCTGCCCCGCAGCAACCGCAGGCAACCGCTTCCACGTCCCCTCAACAATGTCAGCCGGCTGAATCGCGGACGTCCGGTTGTCCATCAGAATCACATCCGCCGCATACTTGTCCACGTTCTCCCAGCTCAGCGACTCGAACCAGCCCCCCGTCTCCGCCATCGCCGCGGCGGACGGCTCCACGAAGTTCACCCCGAGCGACTTGAAGTACTCCAGATCGACGGAGAGATTCGACCCGGAGACGTAGAACATGTCCTGGCTCGCGGAGCCCACCAGCACCTTGATGTCCGGCTTCGCCTTCGCCGCCGCCCGCAGCCGCGCCGCCGCGTCCTCGAACCGCTTCTTCGCGTCGGTGACCTTCGCGGCGGTGACATCCCCGCCCAGCGACTTCGCCAGTTCGACCATCCGCTCCAGCGGCTGGGTGAGGAGCCGGTCGTAGACGGAGATGCCGACGCTCGGCGCGCCCACGGCGAGGATCTTGTCCTTGGACTCGTCGGGGACGTACCAGAGCGTGCCCTGGTCGTCGAACATCGTGGAGATCAGGGCGTCGGGGCGCAGGGCCGCGTACTTCTCGATGTTGAACTGGCCCCACTCGTTGCCGAGGTTGGTGACCTTGGTGATGTCGAGGTCGCCGGCCTGGACGTCGGGCTTGCCGTCGGCGGTCTCGGTGGGGCCGAAGACGCCCTTGACGGTGACGCCGTAGTCGTGGAGGGCGGCGGCCACACCGATGAAGGCGACGATGTTGGCCGGCGTGCTGTCGGCGGAGACGGTCTCCCCCCGGTCGTCCTTGAACGACCAGGGCCCGGAGTCCTGGTCGGCGCCGGAGGCGCCGGAACCCGTACCGCCCCCGCTGTCACCACCCCCGCACGCCACGAGCGCGGCACCGAGGCCAAGGGCGCCACCGGCGGCGAGTATCCCGCGGCGGCTGGGACGGGGCGTACGGGCGGCGAGGGGCATGGCGGCGCTGCTTTCGGGGAGGCGGAGGGGACGGCCGGGGCGGAGGGCAACCCTCCGGACAGCCGCAGCCAGGTTAGCCTAACCTAACCATCTGTCCAGAAGGCCCCGCCCCGGTGCCGCCTTCGATCCTCAGCCGGTGAGCCCCAACTCCCGTGCGATCAGCATCCGTTGCACCTCGCTCGTGCCCTCCCCGATCTCCAGGATCTTGGAGTCCCGCCACATCCGGGCCACCGGGTACTCGTTCATGAAGCCGTAGCCGCCGTGGATCTGGGTGGCGTCCCGGGCGTTGTCCACGGCGATCGTGGACGAGTACAGCTTGGCGAGGGCCGCCTCCTTCTTGAACGGCTCGCCCGCCACCAGCCGGTAGGCCGCGTCCCGCCAGGCCAGCCGGGAGGTGTGGGCCCGCATCTCCATGTCCGCGATCTTGAACTGGATCGCCTGGTAGCCACCGATCGCCCGGCCGAAGGCGTGACGTTCCTTCGCGTACTTGATCGACTCGTCCACACAGCCCTGGGCCAGCCCGGTGGCGAGTGCCGCGATGGCGATCCGCCCCTCGTCCAGGATGCGCAGGAACTGGGCGTAGCCCCGGCCCTCCTCGCCGAGCAGGTTCTCGCGCGGGACCCGGACGTCGGCGAAGGACAGCTCGCGGGTGTCGGAGGCGTTCCAGCCGACCTTGGAGTAGGGCGCGGCCACCGTGAGTCCGGGGGTGCCGGACGGGACGATGATCGAGGAGATCAGGGGCTTGCCGTCGGGCTTGCGGCCGGTGACCGCGGTGACGGTGATCAGGCCCGTGATGTCGGTGCCGGAGTTGGTGATGAAGCACTTGGTGCCGTTGATCACCCAGTTCTCGCCCGACTCGTCGAGCCGGGCCGTCGTCCGGGTCGCGCCCGCGTCCGAGCCGCCGTCCGGCTCGGTCAGCCCGAACGCGCCGAGGATCTCACCGGAGCACAGCCGGGGCAGCCAGGTCCGCTTCTGCTCCTCCGTGCCGAACACATGGACCGGCATCGCGCCCAGGGAGACGCCCGCCTCCAGCGTGATGGCGACCGAGGAATCGACCCGGGCCAGCTCCTCCAGGGCCACGCCGAGCGCCAGATAGTCGCCGCCCATCCCGCCGTACTCCTCGGGGAAGGGCAGTCCGAACAGGCCCATCCGGCCCATCTCGCGGACGATCTCGTACGGGAACTCGTGCCGCTCGTAGTGGTCGCCGATCTTCGGGGCGATGACGTCGTGGGCGAACTCCTCGACCGTGCGCCGGAGTTCCTCCAGCTCGGGGGAGAGGCGGTGATCCATGGTCGTCACTCCTGTTACTCCTGGTGCTCCGGGCGCTCCTGCTGCTCCTGGTGGGAGAGGGCGCGGACGGTACGGGACGGGCTGGGGCGGCCCAGTTGTTCGGCCATCCACACGCTGGTGGCGGTGAGCCGGCCGAGGTCGACCCCGGTCTCGATACCGAGGCCCTGGAGCATCCAGACGAGGTCCTCGGTGGCGAGATTGCCGGTGGCCGACTTGGCGTACGGGCAGCCGCCGAGGCCGCCCGCGGAGGCGTCGACGGTGGTCACGCCGTGTTCCAGGGCCGCGTAGGTGTTCGCGAGCGCCTGGCCGTAGGTGTCGTGGAAGTGCACACCGAGCACATTGGTCGGCACGCCTTCCTCGTTGAGCAGGGAGAGGAGTTCGAGGACATGGCCCGGGGTGGCCACGCCGATGGTGTCGCCGAGGCTCAGTTCGTCGCAGCCCATGTCCCGCAGGGCCGTGCACACCCGGGCGACCTGGTGGAGGGGGACGGCGCCCTCCCAGGGGTCGCCGAAGCACATCGACACATAGCCGCGGACATGTGCGCCCGCCTCCTTCGCGCGCCGGACCACCGGGTCGAACACGGCGAGGGACTCGTCCAGGGACCGGTTGAGGTTGGCGCGGGCGAAGGACTCGGTGGCGCTGGCGAAGACGGCGACGCGGTGGGCGCCCAGGGCGAGGGCGCGGTCAAGGCCACGCTGGTTGGGTACCAGGACGGGCAGGTGTACGCCCTTGAGGTCGCCGAGCCGGGGGTACAGCTCCTCGGCGTCGGCGAGCTGGGGCACCCACTTGGGGTGGACGAAGCTGGTGGCCTCGATGGTGGTGAGTCCGGCGTCGGCGAGGCGGTGCACGAACTCCGCCTTGACCTCCGTGGGGACGGTCGCCTTCTCGTTCTGGAGGCCGTCGCGGGCACCGACCTCGTGGATACGGATCCGGGCGGGGAGGTCGGTGGCGGGGACGACCATGGGGAGCGGGGGTGTCGTCATGGGGTGCCCTCCGGGGTCTTCTGCGCGGAGGTCTTCTGCGCGGGGGTCTCCTGTGCGGAGGTCTCCTGCGCCGGGGTCTCCTGTGCCGGGGTCTCCTGCGGAGCCTCCGGAGCGTCCGGCACCGGTGTGATCACCGCGAGGACCTGGTCCATCGCGACCGTGGCGCCGGGCGTCACGTCCAGCTCGGCGACCGTGCCCGCGTGCGGGGCGGAGATCACGTGCTCCATCTTCATCGCCTCCACCACCAGCAGGCTCTGACCGGCGGTGACCTCGTCCCCGACGGCGACCTTCACCACCGTCACCGTGCCGGGCATGGGGGCGGTCAGGGAGTCGGCGCCGGAGCGGGCGGCGCCCTGGAGGGAGGCGGCCACCGGGTCGTGGTCGCGGACCTGCCAGGCGTCGCCGTCCCGGCCGAGCCAGTCACCGGCGCGGTGGAAGGTGTGGCGCAGTCCGTCCAGGGTGACCGAGACCTGGTCGGCGGTGACGGAGTGGGTGCCGCGCGGGGCGTGGACGACGGGCTCGGTCACCCGCAGCGGGAACGCCACCGGCCGCGGCGTACCGCCGAGGCGCCAGCCGCTCGGCACCGCGAACGGGTCGACCCAGCTCCCGGTGTCGGGGCGCAGTGCGTCCAGCCGGACGGCCGCCGCCGCCTCATACACCTCCTCCGGGACGCCGGGGGCGAGCAGGTCGTCCACCACGCGCTCCACCAGGCCGGTGTCCAGGTCGCCCGCCATCACCGCCGGATGGGCGAGCAGCCGCCGCAGGAACCCGGCGTTGGTGGTCACCCCCAGCGTGACCGTGGCCGCCAGGGCGGCCCGGAGTCTGCGCAGTGCCGTCGGCCGGTCCGGGCCGTAGGCGATGACCTTGGAGAGCATCGGGTCGTACAGGCTGCCGACCGCGACGCCCTCGCTCAGCCCGGAGTCGGTGCGGACGCCGTCCCCCTGCGGCTCGTCCAGCAGCAGGACCGTGCCGCCGGTGGGGAGGAAGCCGCGCGCCGGGTCCTCGGCGCAGATCCGGGCCTCGACCGCGTGTCCGGTGAGCGTGATGTCGTCCTGGCCGAACGGCAGCGGCTCCCCGGCGGCCACCCGGAGCTGCCACTCCACCAGGTCGAGTCCGGTGACGAGTTCGGTCACCGGGTGCTCCACCTGGAGCCGGGTGTTCATCTCCATGAAGCAGTACGCGGACGGGTCGCCGCCGGGGACGATGAACTCGACCGTGCCCGCGCCGACATAGCCGCAGGAGCGGGCCGCCTGGACGGCCGCCTCGCCCATCGCCGCGCGGGTCGCCGCGTCCAGCAGGACGCTGGGCGCCTCCTCGATCACCTTCTGATGGCGGCGCTGGAGGGAGCACTCGCGCTCACCGAGGTGCACCACCTGGCCGTGGGCGTCGGCGAGGATCTGGATCTCGATGTGCCGGGGCCGGTCGATCCAGCGTTCGACCAGGAGTGTGTCGTCGCCGAAGGAGGCGGCGGCCTCGCGGCGGGCGGCGGCGATCTCGTCGTCCAGCGCGGTGAGGTCGCGGACCAGGCGCATACCCTTGCCGCCGCCGCCCGCGCTGGGCTTGAGCAGCACGGGGGCGCCGAGCGCGCGGGCCGCCTCGGCGAGGTCCGGGTCACGGCCGCCGGGGACCACGGGGACGCTGGCCGCGCTCACCGTCTCCTTGGCGCGGATCTTGTCGCCCATCAGGGCGATGGCCTCGGCGGGCGGTCCGACGAAGGCGAGCCCGGCGGCGGCGCAGGCGCGCGCGAAGGCGGCGTTCTCGGCGAGGAAGCCGTAGCCGGGATGGACGGCCTGGGCGCCGGTGCGGGCGGCGGCCTCCAGGATGCGGTCGATGGACAGATAGCTCTCGGTGGCGGGCGCGGGGCCGATCCGGACCGCGGTGTCGGCCTCGCGCACATGGCGGGCGTCCGCGTCGGCGTCGGAGTACACGGCGACCGAGCGGACGCCGAGGGCGCGCAGGGTGCGGATGACACGGACGGCGATCTCGCCGCGGTTGGCGACGAGGACGGTGTCGAACATGCGCGGCGCGTCCGTCGTGAACGGTGTCGTGGGCACGGTGATGGGTCCCCTCACATCCGGAAGACGCCGAACTGGGGCTCGCCCAGGGGCGCGTGGGCGCACGCGGTCAGGGCCAGGCCGAGCACCTGGCGGGTCTCCAGGGGGTCGATGACCCCGTCGTCCCAGAGCCGGGCGGTGGCGTAGTAGGCGCTGCCCTGACGCTCGTACTGGGCGCGGACCGGGGCTTTGAAGGCGTCCTCGTCCTCCGCCGGCCAGGACTCGCCGCGTGCCTCCAGCTGGTCCCGCTTGACGGTGGCGAGGACCGAGGCGGCCTGTTCGCCGCCCATCACGGAGATCTTGGCGCCGGGCCACATCCACAGGAAGCGGGGGGAGTAGGCCCGGCCGCACATCGAGTAGTTCCCGGCGCCGTAGGAGCCGCCGACGACGACCGTCAGCTTGGGGACGCGGGTGGTGGCGACGGCGGTGACCATCTTCGCCCCGTGCTTGGCGATGCCCCCGGCCTCGTAGTCCTTGCCGACCATGAACCCGGAGATGTTCTGGAGGAAGACGAGCGGGATGCCGCGCTGGTCGCACAGCTCGATGAAGTGGGCGCCCTTCTGGGCGGACTCGGAGAACAGGATGCCGTTGTTGGCGACGATCCCGACCGGGTGCCCGTGGATCCGGGTGAAGCCGGTGACCAGGGTCTGCCCGAACTCGGCCTTGAACTCGGCGAAGCGGGAGCCGTCGGTGATCCGGGCGATGATCTCCCGCACGTCGTAGGGCGTGCGCGGATCGGCGGGCACCGCCCCGTACAGCCCGTACGGGTCGACCTTGGGTTCGACGGCCGGGGCGACCTCCCAGGGCAGCGGGCCCCGCGCGGGCACGGTCGCCACGATGTCCCGGACGATCCGCAGGGCGTGCGCGTCGTTCTCCGCGAGGTGGTCGGTGACGCCGGACACCCGCGCGTGGACGTCCCCGCCGCCCAGCTCCTCGGCGGTGACCACTTCGCCGGTCGCCGCCTTCACCAGCGGGGGGCCGCCCAGGAAGATCGTCCCCTGATTCCTTACGATCACGGCCTCGTCGCTCATGGCGGGCACATACGCGCCGCCCGCCGTGCACGATCCCATGACCGCCGCGATCTGCGGAATCCCGGCGGCGGACATACGGGCCTGGTTGAAGAAGATCCGCCCGAAGTGGTCCCGGTCGGGGAAGACCTCGTCCTGCATCGGCAGAAAGGCCCCGCCGGAGTCCACCAGGTACACACAGGGCAGCCGGTTGTCGAGGGCGACCTCCTGCGCGCGCAGATGCTTCTTCACCGTCATGGGGTAGTACGTCCCACCCTTGACGGTGGCGTCATTGGCGACGACCACGCACGCGCGCCCGCTGACCCGCCCGATCCCGGCGATCACCCCCGCCGCCGGGGCCTGTCCCTCGTACATCCCGTCCGCCGCGAGCGGGGCCAGCTCCAGGAACGGCGAGCCCGGGTCCAGCAGCGTGTCCACCCGGTCCCTCGGCAGCAGCTTGCCCCGCGCGGTGTGCCGCGCCCGCGCCCGCTCCCCGCCGCCGAGCCGGGCCGCCGCCAGCTTGCCCTGCAACTCCGCCACCAGCGCGCGCTGTGCCGCCTCGTTGGCGCGGAACGCCGCCGACGCGGGGTCCGCCGCGCTCGACAGCTCCGGTGCCTGATCCATCCCGGGGGCCCCTCACCTTGTCCAGGGTTAATGACCGTTAACGTATGTCACTCAGGTTAACGACCGCTAACCTCCCTGTCTACAATTGCCGTCATGGCCACCAGAACCGACGCCCCCACCCGCCGAGAGCAGATCCTCAAGGAGGCCGCCCGGCTGTTCGCCGAGCGCGGCTTCCACGGCGTCGGCGTGGACGAGATAGGCGCCGCCGTCGGGATCAGCGGCCCCGGCCTCTACCGGCACTTCCCCGGCAAGGACGCGATGCTCGCCGAGCTGCTGGTCGGCATCAGCGGCCGGCTCCTCACCGGCGCGAAGCACCGCGTGGCGGAGGCGGGCGCGGACTGCCCGCCGGAGAGGCTCCTCGACGCGCTCATCGAGGGCCATATCGACTTCGCCCTGGACGACCGCCCCCTGATCACTCTCCATGACCGCGAGCTGGACCGCCTGCGCGACAGCGACCGCAAGCTGGTCCGCCAGCTCCAGCGGCAGTACGTCGAGCTGTGGGTGACGGTGGTCCGTGACCTCTACCCGGCCCTCCCGGAACCGGCCGCCCGTTCCGCCGTCCACTCCGTCTTCGGCCTGCTCAACTCCACCCCCCACCTCGGCCGCCGAGGCTCCCTGCCGGGCCGCTCGACCACGGCGGAGCTGCTCCGCAGGATGGCGAAGGGGGCGTTCGAGGCGGCCGGGGGCTCCATCGACGGGGAGGCCCCTTTCGGGTGACGCCGGGTCCCTCCGGGGAGGGGCCAGGTCAGTCGTGGTCCCTGAGGACGGTGGCGAGGTGCCGTCCTTGGGGCGCGCCCCGGCGGAGGAGGGCGGCGGCGGTGATGTGGAGTTCGTTCCAGGTGTGCGGGCGGCCTACGGTCGCGGCGTCGGGGACGCTCGTCAGGGCCGTGGTGAGTGCCTGCTCGGCCTCCCCGGTGCCCGCGAGGGCATGGGCGAGACAGGCGCGGAACCATGCCTTGTCGCGGCGGTAGTCGTCCGGGAGGGCGGCCAGACCGGTGCTGAGGTGGGACACAGCCGTCTGCCAGTCGCGCACATGCATCGAGGCCATGCCCCGCTGGAGGAGGAACCAGGTCTCGCCGTAGAAGTACATCCAGGGCGGTTCGTCCTCGGGACGCTCCGCCGCGCGGCCGATGAGGCTCTGTGCCTCGTCCAGCAACTGTTCGGCGATGTCGCCGTCGCCGTGGAGGGCGTGGCCCCGGGCGGCCATCTGGGTGGCCATCCCCCGGACGCCGAGCGAGGTGTCCGGCGTGGCCCAGCGGGCGGCGTCGGCGAGCCGGATGGTGCGGTTTCCGTTGCCCTTGGACCAGGCCATGTGCGATTTCATGCTGAGGGTGGTCGCGGCCATGTTCATGTCCCCCGCTTCGAGGGCCCACTCGTGGCTGCGGTCGTACCAGGCGAGCGAGGCGGCGTCCGCTCCCTGGTCCCCGGCCATCCAGCCCAGGAACTGGGCGTGCTCCGAGGCGAGCCGTACGACCCGGTCGGCCAGGGGGCCGCGTGCGCTCGCGTAGAGGTCCACGACGTCCCGTAACTGGTGTTGCATGAGGCCGATGAGGGGGCGGGAGCCGATCTCGTCCTCTGCCCGGCGGTGTTCGGCGAGCAGCCGCTCAAGCCAGTCGAGGGTGGGTGCGTCCACCCGGCGTCCGCCGTGGACCACCCCGTTCACCCGGGTCAGCAGGTCTTCGTCGGGACCGGGACCGGAGAAGGCGAGGGAGGGAACGGGAGACGAGTGCGCGACCGTCTCCAGGAGGTGCGGGGGGATGCCGAGCCCCGCCGCGATGCGCTGACGCACCTCCACCGATGCCACCCGTCGCCGTCCGCGCTCGATGTCGGACACCTCCGGCTGCATCAACCCGACCCGCTCCCCGAGCTTGGTCTGGCTCGTCCCGGTGAGCCGGCGGTACGTCCGGAAGACCGCGCCCCAGTCCCTGTTCACGACGGCCGCCGCGAGGGTCGGGTGGGACCAGAGATTGATGCGGGAATCACCCATAGGCCAAATATAGGGGGGTCTATAAGCCGGTGGGATGGGAGCAAAGGACGGGCACCGAAAGGGTCTTGGCCAGTTGCCGTCCAGCTCTCCAGGAGCCCCCCCATGGCCAGCCGCCCGTCCGACGTGAAGATGACCATCGAGGTCTACACCGTGAACCGGCACGGGGAGGTGATCCGCCCGCCCCGGGCCACCGTCGTCGTCCCCGTCGGCTATGAACCCCCGGCCCACCTCCTCGGCACCGCCCTCCCGCCCTGCGCCTGCCCCCTCCACCGCGCCGCCCGGTGAACCTCGACCCCATGCGGCGCACCGCCCGTACCCTGCTCGACCCGGACGCCGCCCCCGACGTCCTCCCGCCCGGCCCCGCCGAGACCGCCGCCCTCACCGAGACCCTCCGCCACCACCTCGCCCTCCTCATGCCCGAGGTCGAACGGCTCGCCCAGGACGCCGACCCCGCCAGCGTCACCCGCTACTGCGCGCTCGCCTGTCTCAAGGAGACGGAGGGGCGGCTGCTCGCCGGGCCGGGGGCCCACGGTGCCGTGTTCCACGCGCGACGCCTCGCCCGGCTGCTGTGGCTGCTCTGCGACCACCGGGACCGGCTGAAGGAGGGGAGTGAGTGGCCGGAGTATGTGGCGTACCGGCGGCTGATGCGGCACCTCGGGGGGTGTGTGCGGTGCGGGGTGGAGGGGCGGGGGGTGTGTGGGGTGCGGGAGGGGTTGCTCGCCGCCTACCGGAGGGAGAGGGGGCGGATCTGAGTGAGCGAGACGGGTGGGTGGGTGGGCTGGACGTCGTACCTACTCGCCGGTACCGTACGAAGTGAGCAAGCGCTTAGATACCCGGTACCCATCCGGCAGGAGGAGGCGGCGTGCGTCGTACGGTGTTCAACGAGGATCATGAGGCGTTCCGGGAGACCCTCCGCGCCTTCATCGAGGCCGAGGTCGTGCCCGTCTACGACGAGTGGTTCGCCGCCGGCCAGGCACCCCGGGAGTTCTACCAGCAGCTCGCCGAACTCGGGCTCTTCGGGATCAACGTCCCGGAGGAGTACGGCGGTGCCGGGCTCGACAGCCACAAGTTCGAGGCGGTGCAGTACGAGGAGACCGCCCGTGCCGGGGTCACCTTCGGCGGCTCCGGTGTGCATGTGCTGCTCGCTCTGCCGTACATCAAGATGCTCGCCAGTGATGAGCAGAAGAAGCGGTATCTGCCCAAGTTCGTCTCCGCCGAGGAGATGTGGGCCATCGCGATGACCGAGCCCGGCACCGGCTCCGACCTCGCGGGCATGAAGACCACCGCCAAGCTGTCGGAGGACGGCACGCACTATGTGCTGAACGGGTCCAAGACCTTCATCACCGGCGGGGTCCACGCCGACCGGGTCATCGTCTGCGCCCGTACCGCGCCCGCCACCGCCGAGGACCGGCGGCACGGGATCTCGCTCTTCGCCGTCGACACGAAGTCCGAGGGCTACTCCATCGGCCGCAAGCTGGACAAGCTCGGGCTGCGCACCTCCGACACCGCCGAGCTGGCGTTCGTCGATGTGAAGGTGCCGGTGGAGGATCTGATGGGGGAGGAGAACAAGGGGTTCTCCTATCTCGGTGCCAATCTGCCCTCCGAGCGCTGGGGCATCGCCTTCGGTGCCTACGCGCAGGCCAAGGCCGCCGTCCGGTTCGCGAAGCAGTACGTGCAGGAGCGGACCGTCTTCGGTAAGCCCGTCGCCCACTTCCAGAACACCAAGTTCGAGCTGGCCGCCTGCCAGGCCGAGGTGGATGCCGCCGAGGCCGTCGCCGACCGGGCGCTCGAAGCCCTCGACGCCGGGGAGCTGACCGCCGCCGAGGCCGCCAGCGCCAAGCTGTTCTGCACCGAGGTCGCCCACCGTGTCATCGACCGCTGCCTCCAGCTGCACGGCGGCTACGGCTATATGAACGAGTACCCCATCGCCCGCCTCTACGCCGACAACCGGGTCAACCGGATCTACGGCGGCACCAGCGAGATCATGAAGACGATCATCGCCAAGGACATGGGACTGTAATGACCGCGCTCCCCGCGGCCAGAACCATGCACGGTACAACTGGCTCATGAGCCAGGCACTTCAGTCCCTTCTCGATCTGCTCGACCTGGAGCAGATCGAGGAGGACATATTCCGCGGCCAGTCCCGCTCCGCCGTCGTCCCCCGGGTCTTCGGCGGACAGGTGGCCGCCCAGGCGATGGTCGCCGCGGGCCGCACGGTCCCCGCCGAGCGTCTCCCGCACTCCCTGCACGCCTACTTCCTGCGCACCGGCGACCCGGGCGCCCCCATCGTCTACACCGTCGAGCGGATGCGCGACGGACGCTCCTTCACCACCCGCCGGGTCGTCGCCGTCCAGCACGGCCAGCCGATCTTCGCCCTCTCCGCGTCCTTCCAGACCTACGAGGACGGGCTCGACCACCAGGCCGCCATGCCCCCGGCACCCGACCCGGAGACCCTCCCCACCGGCGAGGAGCGGCTGCGCGGCTACGGCCATCTCCACCCCCGGGTGGTCGAGCACATGCTCGACGCGCGCGACGCCGTCGATCTGCGGTACGTCGACGAACCGCCGTACGGCCGCTTCGGCGAGCCCCGTCCGCCGCACTCCCAGGTCTGGTTCCGCGCCAACGGCAAGCTCGCCGACGACGACCCGCTGCTGCATGTCGTTCTCGCGACCTACGTCTCCGACATGACGCTGCTCGACTCCGTGCTGCTCGCCCACGGCCGGGGCGGCTGGGCCGTCGGCGATGTCGTCGGGGCCTCCCTCGACCACGCCATGTGGTTCCACCGGCCCTTCCGCGCCGACGAATGGCTGCTCTACGACCAGGAGTCGCCGTCGGCCGCCGCCGGGCGCGGGCTCGGCCAGGGGCGGATCTACACCCGCGACGGCCGACTCGCCGTCTCCGTCATCCAGGAGGGCGTGGTCCGCGTCCCTCGGTGACACTGGGGCGCATGGCCGACGTTCCCGACTTCTCAGACGACCCCTCCGGCGGCGAGAGCGTCGCCACCGTGCTCGTCGCCGCCGGGGCCAATCTCGGCATCGCCGTCGCCAAGGCCGTCGCCGGGGTGATCAGCGGCTCCAGCGCGATGCTCTCCGAGGCGGCCCACTCCGTCGCCGACACCGTCACCGAGCTGATGCTGCTGGTCGCCCTGAAACGCGGGGTGAGACCGGCCACCGAGGACCATCCCCTCGGCCATGGCGCCGAGCGGTACATCTGGGCGCTGCTCGCCGCCGTCGCCACCTTCGTCGGCGGCGCCGTCTTCTCCTTCTACGACGGCGTCCACACCCTCGTCGTCGGCGAGGAGCCCGGCGACCCCCTCGTCTCGTACATCGTGCTGGGGGTCGCCTTCCTGCTGGAGGGCTACTCCCTGCGTACGGGGGTGCGGCAGGCGCGCGGTGAGGCCGCCCGGCTGGACACGCCCTTCCGGCGCTATCTGCGGCACACCCCCGACACCGCCGTGAAGGCCGTCGTCCTGGAGGACACCGCCGCCCTCGCCGGGCTGCTGCTGGCCGCGGGCGGGCTGCTCGGCGGCCAGCTCACCGGCTCCGGTGTCTTCGACGGCGTCGCGTCCCTGCTCATCGGCTCGCTGCTGCTCTGGGTGGCCTGGGTGCTCGGCCGCTCCAACGCCGAACTCCTCATCGGGCGCGCCCTGCCCGCGCCGATGCGTGAGCGCGTCCGGGCCGAACTGCTCGCCGTCGAGGACATCGAAGCCGTACTGGAGCTGACCACCCTCGTCCAGGGGCCCCGGCAGGTGCTGATCGCCGCCAAGGTCGACTTCCGGGACGTGGCGACCGCCGCGCAGGTCGAGTGGGCCTGCGAGAGCGCCGAGGCGCGGCTGCGGGCCGCGTTCCCCGGCATCGGGCGGGTCTATCTCGACCCGACACCGGGGTACGCGCAGCGGCGTGACGAGGGGCTCAACCCCTGGCCGTGAGGGGGCTGGCCCTAGTTCCCGCTCAGGCCCGCCTCCGACAGCAGGTACGCCGTCATCGGGTCGTAGTACCGGGGGCTGACCACATGGTCGTCCAGCGGTACCACCACCTGGACCGTGCCCTCCGACTCGGCGAGGAACAGCGCCGGGTCGTTGCAGTCCGCGTAGCCCACCGAGTCCACCCCGTGCTGGCCCGCGTACCCGGCCCAGCCGTGGTCGGCGACCACCAGGTCGGGCAGCGGGCGGCCGTCGCGCTCCAGCGCGGTAAGGATCGCCTTCATCGGCTCCCCGGAGTGGGTGTGCCACAGCGTCGCCCCGTGCTCCAGCATCGCCACGTCCGCGAACTGCATGACGTACCCCTCCTCCGTCTGGAGGCCGTCCGGGATGACGACGATGTCGCAGCCTGCGGCGCGCAGCGCGGCGGCCGTCGCCCGGTGCACATCCAGCAGCCCGCCCGGGTGGCCGGTGGCGAACAGCACCCGCTGCTCGCCCGCCGCCGCCTTGCGCAGCCGGGCCGCCATCCGGTCCAGCGCGGCCACCGTCAGATCGGGGTCGATGGTGTCCTGGCCGTGCCGGTGCTCCGGGTCGTCCACCACACCGACCCGCTCGGCCATCACCGCGAGCACGTCCTGCTCGTCGGTCCAGCGGTCGCCCAGCTCCAGACCGAGCCAGAAGTTGCGGACGCCGTTGGCGAGCTGACGGTAGTGGGAGAGATTGTTCTCACGCGGCGTGGCGACCTCGCCGGCGATACGGGTCTTGACGAGATGGTCGACGAGTTCGGCGCGGCTGGGTGGCGGAGTCCCGGGTATCGGCATGGCTCCCATTGTGGGCCACGTCCCCCCGCCCGTCCCGGGCGTTTTGCAGGCTGGGACCCGCGTCACCTGTCTCCCGTGTATCTCCTGTGTCTCCAGTGCCGCCACGGTTCCGTGCGCTCGGACCCGCGTCACCGTCTCCGGCGTTCCGCGTGCCGCGACCCGCCGCCTTACCTGTGCGCGGCGTCGCGCGTGCCGGGGCCCGCGTCACCCGTCCCCGGCCGTTCCGTGCGCCGGGGCCCGCCTCTCCCGTCCCCGGCGTTCCGCGCGCCGGGACCCGCGTCACCGTTCCCGGCGTTCCGCGCTCCAGGACCCGCGGCACCCGGTCACGCCCGCCGCAGGGCGAACCACAGCTCCATCCGTACGTCCGGGTCGTCCAGGTCCGCCGCCAGGAGGGTCGCGCAGCGGGTGATGCGCTGGCGGACCGTGTTGCGGTGCACGGACAGGGCGACCGCCGTGCGGTCCCAGCTGCCGTGCAGGGACAGCCAGGTGCGCAGGGTGTCGGTCAGGGCGGGGCTGTCGGCGAGCGGCGCCAGCAGCGCGTGGGCGTGCGCGGTCGCCTCGTCCTCGGTGATCAGCTCGGCCAGCGCGGGGCGTGCGCCGTGCCGGACCAGGGGCGCGCGGGTGGCCCGCGCGCGGGCCAGTGCGCGGGCCGCCTGGGTGTCGGCGGCGGGCCAGTCGGCGGGCGCGGCGGGGGCGCTCACCCCGAGGGTCCAGCCCGGCTGGGGCAGCGGCTCGCGCGCCGGGGGCAGCAGGACCCGTACGACACCGTCGGCCGGGTCGGTCAGATCGGTCAGCGGGGAGCCGAGTGCCGCGCCCAGGCCGGAGGCGCCCATCGGGTCGGCGGGGCGGGCCGTGGGGCGGGCGTGCACCACCAGCCAGGGGGCGTCCCCGGTGCCGTCCGTGAGCAGCGGGGCCACCTCGGGGACGGGGGCGCCCAGCAGCAGCCGGACCAGCGCGGCGGAGCGGGTGGCCGCCGTACCGCTCTGGTGCTCGCCGGTCAGCAGGGTCAGCAGGACCGCCGCCAGTGAGGCGATGGCGTGGTCGGCGGGGTCGCGGCGCCGGGACGCCAGTCCGAGGGCGAAGCCCTGGCCGGAGCCGAGGGCGTACGCCGTGAGGTGGACGCCGTCGGCGGTGTCGGTGGCGGTGGTGGAGGTGCGGCCCGTGACCACCCGGGTCAGCCGGGTCAGCGCCTCGGTCACGGGGGTCACAGGGGTCACAGGGGTCACAGGGGCGCCCGGTGTGGCGGCCGCGCGCGCCTCGGTCACCGGCTCGCCCGGCGCGGCGCCCGCGCCCGCGATCTCCCGGCCCTCCGGCCCGTACAGCACCGCCCGGCCGCCGATCCGCTGGGCGAGCTGGCGCAGCACGGACGGCACCGGGTCGGGGCGGGCCGCCGCCGCGGCCAGGCTCTGCTGGGCCTCGCTCACCCGGCGCAGCTCCGCGTGGCGCACCCGGGCCATCAGCTGCCAGACCGCGCGGCCCACCGCCGCGAACGTGGTCGGCGGCGGCACCTCCAGCAGCGGCATCCCATGGCGGTCGCAGGCCGCGACCAGCGCCCGGGGTACCGTGTCGTGGACCGGCGCCACCCCGAAGCCGACGGCCGCCCCGCCCGCCTGGGCGACCCGGGCCACGTAGTCGTCGAAGTAGGTGCCCGAACCGGCCGCCTCCGTGATGTGCACGCCCGCCGTCAGCAGCAGCTCACCGCCGAGCAGGTAGGGGTACGGGTCGGACATCTCCGAGGTGTGCGCGCCGTGGATCACCACACCGGACGCGTCCGGGCCCGCGATCTGCCGCAGCGCGAGGTCTTCGCGGGCCAGCAGCGCGGAGAGCGGGACGGGCGGAGTGGGCGGGACGGGCAGCGCCGCCGGCGATGGTGCCGGTGATGCCGGTGATGCCGGTGGTGTGACCTGGTCGGGCATGGTGTGCGTTTCCTCCACCTCGTTTCGCCGGAATGGATGAAACGTACACTTCGCAGCCGCTTTCCGGCCACCTAAGGTCGGTCCAGACCGGCGGTGCCGGGTCCGCGGGTACGGGCGTATGTCCCCGCGGCGGCCACCGCGGACCACGTCCCCATCTGCACGACACGCCACCCGAGGTGCGCGAAGGAGGGCCCTATGGCCGTCGACTACATCGTGATCGTCGTCTATCTCGGCGGCATGCTCGCCATGGGCTGGTGGGGTATGCGCCGCGCCAAGTCCAAGAGCGAGTTCCTGGTCGCGGGCCGCCGCCTCGGCCCCGCCATGTACTCCGGGACCATGGCGGCGATCGTGCTCGGCGGTGCCTCCACCATCGGCGGTGTCGGTCTCGGCTACCAGTACGGGCTGTCCGGCGCGTGGCTGGTGCTCACCATCGGGTTCGGGCTGCTCGCCCTGTCGATCTTCTTCTCGGCGCGGATCTCCCGGCTGAAGGTCTACACCGTCTCCGAGATGCTCGACCTGCGCTACGGCGGACGGGCCGGGGTCATCTCCGGTGTGGTCATGTGGGCGTACACCCTGATGCTCGCGGTCACCTCGACCATCGCCTACGCCACGATCTTCAACGTCCTCTTCGACGTCAACCGCACCCTCGCGATCGTCCTCGGCGGCTCCATCGTCGTCGCCTACTCCACGCTCGGCGGGATGTGGTCGATCACGCTCACCGACATGGTGCAGTTCGTGGTGAAGACCATCGGTGTGCTGCTGCTCCTGCTGCCCATCGCGGTCGTCAAGGCGGGCGGCTTCGCCGAGATGAAGGCGCAGCTGCCGACGGAGTACTTCGACCCGCTGGGCATCGGCGGCGAGACCATCTTCACGTACGTCCTGATCTACAGCTTCGGCATGTTGATCGGGCAGGACATCTGGCAGCGGGTGTTCACCGCGCGCAGCGACAAGACCGCCAAGTGGGGCGGCGCCATCGCCGGTACCTACTGTCTGGCGTACGCCATCGCCGGTGCCGTCATCGGGACCGCGGCCAAGGTGATGTACCCCGACCTGGCCTCCCCGGACGACGCCTTCGCCACCATCGTCAAGGACGAACTCCCCATGGGGGTGCGGGGGTTGGTGCTGGCCGCCGCGCTCGCCGCCGTGATGTCGACCTCCTCCGGCGCGCTGATCGCCTGCGCGACCGTCGCCAACAACGACATCTGGTCGCGGCTGCGCGGCCTGGTCAGACCACAGGCCGCGGCCGGCGAGCCGCACGACGAGGTGAAGGGCAACCGGGTCTTCATCCTCGTCATGGGCGTCGCCGTGATCCTCGCGGCGATCGCGCTCAACAATGTCGTCGAGGCGCTGACCGTGGCGTACAACCTGCTGGTCGGCGGGTTGCTGGTGCCGATCCTCGGCGGGCTGCTGTGGAAGCGCGGCACCGTGCAGGGCGCGCTCGCGGGCGTCGCCGTCGGCGGTGTCTCCGTGGTCGTCCTGATGGCGACCTTCGGCATCCTCGCCAACGAGCCGATCTACTACGGGCTGCTCGCCTCGCTGGCCGCCTATGTGATCGTCTCGCTCGCCACCCCGCCCACCGACGCGGCCGTGCTGGCGGCCTGGCGGGAGCGGCTGGCCGGGCGGGCGCCCGAGCCGGACGCCGAGCCGGTACCGGCCCCGCAGTAGAGTCATAGAACAAATGCCATAAGGCAGAGTGAAAGTAGGCAAACCCATTATGAGCAGCAGCGAGACGCCCCGCGGCCCCGTCGACTCCTCCCGGATTCCCCGGTACGCCGGGCCCGCCACCTTCGCCCGGCTGCCCCGCCTCGACGAGGTCGGCACCGCCGATGTCGCCGTCGTGGGCGTGCCGTTCGACTCGGGCGTCTCCTACCGGCCGGGCGCCCGCTTCGGCGGCAACGCCATCCGCGAGGCGTCCCGGTTGCTGCGCCCCTACAACCCCGCCCAGGACGCCTCCCCCTTCGCGCTCGCGCAGGTCGCGGACGGCGGGGACATCGCGGTCAACCCGTTCAACATCCACGAGGCCGTCGAGACCATCGAGGCGGCGGCGGACGACCTGCTCGGCACCGGCGCCCGGCTGATGACGCTGGGCGGCGACCACACCATCGCGCTGCCGCTGCTGCGCTCGGTCGCCCGCAGGCACGGCCCGGTCGCGCTGCTGCACTTCGACGCCCACCTCGACACCTGGGACACCTACTTCGGCGCCGAGTACACCCACGGCACCCCGTTCCGGCGCGCGGTCGAGGAGGGCATCCTCGACACCTCCGCGCTCTCCCACGTCGGCACCCGCGGCCCGCTGTACGGCAAGCAGGACCTGACCGACGACGAGAAGATGGGCTTCGGCATCGTCACCTCCGCGGACGTCTACCGCCGGGGAGCCGACGAGATCGCCGACCAGCTCCGCCAGCGCATCGGCGACCGCCCGCTGTACATCTCCATCGACATCGACTGCCTCGACCCGGCCCACGCGCCCGGCACCGGCACGCCCGAGGCGGGCGGCATGACCTCCCGCGAACTGCTGGAGATCCTGCGCGGTCTGGCATCGTGCAACCTGGTGTCGGCGGACGTGGTCGAGGTCGCGCCGGCCTACGACCACGCCGAGATCACCTCGGTCGCCGCGTCCCACACGGCGTACGAACTCACCACGATCATGTCCCGTCAGATTGCCGAGGCCCGCGCGAAGTGACTCACGACCACGACCTGGTGCTCCGTCCGACCGAGGCGCAGACCGCCAGCGCACTGAACCCGCCGCCCGGCCGCAACGGCGGTGACCTGGTCGTGGAGACCCTGTCCGGGCTCGGCGCGACGACCGTCTTCGGGCTGCCCGGACAGCACGCGCTCGGCATGTTCGACGCGCTGCGCCGCAGCGCTCTGCGGTACGTCGGTCTGCGGGTGGAGAACAACGCGGGGTTCGCGGCGGACGCGTACGGCCGGGTGACCGGCGAGGCGGCCCCTCTGCTCCTCTCCACCGGCCCCGGCGCGCTGACCTCGCTGGCCGCGCTCCAGGAGGCACGGGCGGCCTCCGCGCCGGTCGTCGCGATCAGCAGCCAGATCCCGGTGGCGGGCCTGGGCGGCGGACGCCACGGCTATCTGCACGAACTCCCCGACCAGGCGGCGTCCTTCCGGGGCGTGGTCAAGTCCGTCCACCAGGTCCGTACGGCGTCCCAGATACCGTCGGCCCTCGCCGAGGCGTGGCGTTCGGCGCTGACCGCCCCGCACGGCCCGGTATGGGTGGAGATCCCGCAGGACGTACTCCTCGCCGAGACGTCCCTCCCGGTGGTGACCGGCGTGGACGCGACCCCGGAGGACCTGGTCCCCCGGGTGGAGCTGACGGCGGTCGCGGCGGCGCTCCTCTCGGCGGCCGAGCGCCCCGCGGTCATCGCGGGCGGCGGAGTGGTCCGCGCGGACGCCTCCGGCAAGCTCCTCGCCCTCGCGGAGAAGCTGGACGCGCCCGTGGTGACCACGTTCGGCGGCAAGGGCGCGTTCCCCTGGGACCACGACCTCTCCCTCCAGTCCTGGCTGGAGGACCGCCACATGACCGACCTCCTGGAGGACGCCGACGTCCTCCTGGTCGTCGGCTCGGGCCTCGGTGAACTCTCCTCGAACTACCACACCTTCAAGCCCCGCGGCCGGGTGATCCAGATCGAGGCGGACCTCGGCAAACTGGAGTCCAACCACCCGGCCCTCGGCATCCACGCCGACGCCCGCCTCGCCCTCCAGGCCCTCCTGGAGACGGTGGAGGAGCGCAAGGACGACACGGCGAGGGACCGCGTCCGCGTGACGCTGGAGAAGATCGCCGCCCGCATCACCGCCCAGGACCTGACCCTGGAGCAGAAGGTCCTCGCGTCGGTCCGCGCGGCCCTCCCGGACACCTCCCCGTCCTTCTGGGACATGACGATCCTGGCGTACTGGGCCTGGTCCGCCTTCGACCCGCGCGCCACCAACGCCATGCACTCCGCGCAGGGCGCGGGCGGCCTCGGCTACGGCTTCCCGGCGGCTCTCGGCGCGGCGGCGGCCGACCCGTCCCGCCCGGTCCTGGCCGTCTCCGGCGACGGCGGCGCCCTCTACTCCATCGCCGAACTGGCCACGGCCCGCCAGTACGACCTCCCGGTGACCTGGCTGATCGTCGACGACGGCGGCTACGGCATCCTCCGCGAGTACATGACCGACGCCTTCGGCGAGGCCACGGCGACGGAACTGACCCGCCCGGACTACGCGGCCCTCGCCCAGTCCTTCGGCGTCCCCGGCGTCCACACGACCCCGGAAACCCTGGAGACGGACCTGCGCGCTGCCCTGACGACACCTGGTCCGTCGGTGGTGGTGCTTCCGGCGGTACTGCGGATGTTCGCGGCTACGCATCTGGGGTGACGGGGGGTATCGCTCCGGGTGACGGGGGAGCCCCCGTCACCCCGCCTCGCGTGATGACGGCCGCATCCCGACCGGGGTGCGGCCGTCACGCGTCTACCAGATCGCCTCCACCCACTCCGGATGGTCGATGAACGGGTTCCGGTTGTTCTGGTAGTTCGTGTAGATCAGGTCGTTGCGGCGCTTTTCCGTGGTGTCCGGGGGGTCCTCGTCGTTCCACTGCTTCAGGACCGTGAGGCGGCCGTGGTAGGGGACGCTGCCGTTGCTGACCGTGTCGTTGGGCTCCAGGTTCGGCCAGCCGTCGGTGCCCTCGTAGCGGACCGCCATGTAGAGGATCATGCGGGCCACATCGCCCTTGACGGCGTCGCGGGGCTCGAAGGAGTTGGAGTCGGTCAGGCTGCCGCCGCTGTTGGTGAAGGGGGCGCCGCCGTTGTCGAAGTCCTTGTTGCCGCGTACCGAGTTGACCTGGACGTCCTCCGGGCGCAGATGGTGCAGATCGGTGCCGGGGCCGGTCGCGGTGCCGAAGTTGCCGTGCGACTGGGCCCAGACGTGCTCCCGGTTCCACTGGCCCGTGCTGCCGCCGTTGGACGACTTCGAGCGGGAGATGCCGGAGTAGAGCAGGACCACGTTGGCGCTGTTGCGGGGGTCCTGGTCGGTGACCTTCAGGGCCTCCCAGACGGCCGAGTAGGAGATCTTCGTCTGCCTGCTGATGATCGTGTTCAGCGCGGACTTCAGGGCCGGGCCGGTCTTGCCGATCGCGGTGGCGTAGTAGGTGTCGTCGTAGGCGGCGGTGGTGGTGGTTGCCGCGGTGGCGGGGGGTGCCGACAGGGCGGGGACTGCCAGGGTCAGCAGGACGGCCGCCGTGGCGAGGGCGACCGGGCGGCGGCGGAGGTGCGTCACGGGCATGGGGTGTCCGTTCTCGCGGGCGTTCTACGCGGGTTGACGAGAGGGTGCTCCGAGCGTGACATGGACATGATGAAGGAAGGGTGTCCATGGGGTGACTGTTGTGTGTCGGGTGTCACGGACCTGTCCGCTCCGGTAACGGAACGGCCAGCTTTGGCCATGACGTACAACCGTTCCCACCGGTCCGCGAGTCATAGCGGGCATGACTTTCGGGATATCCAGAAGCGCGCGATGGGTCGCCGGCGGCGTCCTCGTCGCCAGCGTGGCCGCCATCACCCCCGCGTCGGCCGCCGCAGCGCCCACCGTCGCCTGCACCTCCGCCAAGGCGGGCCTCGCCGCCAAGCTCAAGAAGGACATCACCGCCGCCCTCGCCAACCGCGCGGGCACGGTGGCCGTCGGGGTCTACGACCGCTCCACCAACACCACGTGCACGCTCCGCGCGTCCAGTGCCTACGACTCCGCCAGCGTCGTCAAGGTCACCGTCCTCGCCGCGCTGCTCTGGGACGCGAAGAAGACCAACCGGTACCTCACCACCCGCGAGACCCAGCTCGCCACCGCCATGATCACCAAGTCCGACAACGCCGCGACCTCCACCCTGTGGCGGCAGCTCGGGCTCACCAAGATCAAGGGCTTCCTGACCGCCGCCAAGATGACCCAGACCAAGCCCGGCGCCAACGGCTACTGGGGTCTCACCCAGATCACCGTCACCGACGAGCAGAAGCTGCTGAAGCTGATCACCGCCAAGAACAGCGTCCTCAGCGACAACGCGCGCGCCTACATCACCAAGCTCATGGGCAAGGTCGTCGCCTCCCAGAAGTGGGGCACCCCCTACGGTGTGCCGTCCGGCGTCACCGTCGCCGTCAAGAACGGCTGGCTCCAGCGCTCCACCCACGGCTGGCGGGTACACAGCGTCGGCACGTTCAAGGGACGCGGCCACGACTACTCGATCACCGTGCTCACCCATGGCAACAGCACCATGAACTACGGGATCGCCACCATCCAGGGCGTCGCCAAGGCCGTCCACAAGGATCTGGCCGCCAGCTGAAATTGGCCAACTCGCGGCCCTGACCGGCCATCCCTTCACGGGATGTCCCACCCCCGGACACCCGCTCGTCCTACCGTGCGGCCATGCGCCCCAGAACCGCACACACCGTACGTACCGTACGCACCGCACTGGCCACGCTCACCGCGGGCGTGGCCGCCGCCACGTGTCTGACGGCCGCCGGGCCCGCCACCGCGGCCGCCAGGAACGAGTGCTCGCCCGCCGTCACCATCCAGGGCTTCTCCGACGCCCTCGACGAGACGACCTTCGAGGGCACCTTCGTCGGCAACCTCTCCGCGCTCGCCGTCGACCGGCGCGGCACGCTCGCCGCCCTCTCCGACCGCTCCGCCCTCTTCTCCCTGGACGGCCGCACCCTCCAGCCCCGCGCCGTCACCCCGCTCGCCGACGAGAACGGCGCCGCGCTCGACTCCGAGGGCCTGGTCGTGGACCGCGACGGCACCTACCTGGTCTCCACCGAGGGCGAGCCCGCCGTACGCCGCTACTCCCCGGGCGGCGAGATCCTCGGCCGCCTCGCCGTGCCGGACGCCCTGCGGGTCGCCCCCGCCGGCCGGGCCGTCAGCAACGGCACCTTCGAGGGGCTCACCCTGCGCCCGGACGGCCGTACCCTCACCGCCGCCATGGAGTACGCGCTCAGCGGCGACAGCCCCGGCACCGTCCGCTTCCAGACCTGGCGGCGCGACGCGCGGGGCGGCTTCGCCCTGGGCGCCCAGTACGCCTACCGGACCGACGCCGGGCTCGGCGTCCCCGAGATCACCGCCCTCGCCGACGGCCGCCTCCTCGTCCTGGAGCGCGGCTACACCGCCGGGTACGGCAACACCGTCCGCCTCTACCTCGCCGACCCGCGCCGGGCCACCGACACCAGTGGCGTCGCGTACCTCACCGGGCAGCCCGGCGTACGGACCGCCGCCAAGACGCTCCTCGCCGACCTGGTCGACTGCCCCGACCTCGGCGCCACCGCCCGCCAGCCGCAGCCCAACCCGCTCCTCGACAACATCGAGGCGATGGCGGTCACCGGGAAGCACGGCGGACGCCTCGACGTGGTCCTCGCCAGCGACGACAACCAGAGCGTGAACCAGATCACGCGGTTCTACCGGCTCACGGTCCGTCCCGGCGGCCACTGACCCCTTCGACACCGGCACCTCGCCCCGACAGCCCCGGCCGCGCACCGGGGCTTTCGTGCGAGTGGGGAAATCCCCCCCCGGACGGGTATCGGTTCCGGAATGCCCGTCGGTGAGCGAGGCCGGTTCGCTGTCGAACTCCTGTCGTCGGCTTTCAGCCGTCTATCAAACTCCTGTCGTCGGCTTTCCGGCGCCCACCGCTGTGGCAGTGTCGTCATGTCAACGCATGACGCTGCCATTCCCAAGGGCCGCACAATGAGAGCTTACGGAGAGTGCCTTGAACGCTCCTGATTCGGTGTCGCATGGATTCGGGCGACGTAACATCCTCAAATTCGGGGCGGTCGGCGCGATAGCCGCTGGCGCCACGGCATTCGCGCAGAAGAGCGCGTTCGCGGCGCCCGCCGACTCCGCTCAGCATCTCCAGGCGCTCTACCAGGACGCGCTCGACGAGGGCGGTCGGCTGGTCGTCTGGGCCGGGGGCAGCAACCCCAACCAGGAGGCCGCGACCCGCGCCGCGTTCCTCGCCGCCTTCCCCGGCACCGACGCCACCTTCACCGTCCGCTACAGCCCCGTCCAGGCCGCCCTGGTCAACCGGCAACTGGCGCTCGGCGGCCTGGAGCCCGACGTGGTCCAGCTCCAGACGCTGTACGACTTCGACCACTGGAAGGCGGCCAACGCCCTTCTGCCCTACCGTCCGCCGGGCGCGACGAAGGTGTTCCCGGGGTACCGGGACCCTGACGACACCTATATCGGGATCAACGTCCGCTCCTTCGGCCGTACCGTCAACAGCGCCCTGGTCGGCGCCGCCGAGGCGCCCGGGGACGCCACCGACTTCCTGGCGCCCGCGTTCCTCGACAAGATCGTGTTCCCGGACCCCACCGCCGAGGACGCCGTCCTTTTCGCGTTCTACCTGATCACCCAGAAGCACGGGCTGGGCTATCTGGAGCGGCTCATGGCGCAGCGCCCCCTGGTCGTCGCCAACGCGGGTGCCACCGCGGCGGCGCTGAACAGCGGCCAGCGCACGGTCTCCCTCGCCCATCTCGCCCCGCTCGCCCCCGTCACGGGCCAGTCCCTGCGCTATGTCGTGCCGCGGACCGACGCGTTCATGAGCTGGCCGCAGACGGCGGCGATCCTGCGCCGGGCGGCGAACCCGGCGGCGGCCAAGCTGTACCTCGCCTGGCAACTGAGCGCCGAACGGCAGGGCCTCGGCCCGCAGTGGCCGGCCCGCCGCGATGTGACGCCCCCCGGCGGCTGGCGGCCCATCACCGCGTACAACACCTCACGGACCGCTTTCCGGGAATTCCTGCGCGACCGCGAGGAGGTCGAGCGCTACCGTGCGGTGATCAGGACGTTCGTCGCCCCCTGACGGAGCGGGTGATATCGCGGCGCGGGGTGGTGATGAATTCCGGGCCGCGTTTCCTGGGAAGGTGAGGCGGTGGTGATTTCCTGCGCCGCGTTTCCCGGGAAGGTGGGGCGGTGGTGAATTGCCGCGCCGTATTTCCCGGGAAAGCGTGAGGGCCGTCCAGGTTTCCTCGGACGGCCCTCATTTCTTCTGTTCCCCGACCTCTGTTCCCCGGCTTCTGTCCTCCGACTTCTGTCCCCCGACTTTTGTTCTCCCGCAGGCCCTGCCGTTCTCCCGCAGGTCCGCCTCGACTCAGGTCGCCGGGACGACCCCCGTCGTCAGCAGCACCAGGATCACCACGCCCACCACGACCCGGTACCAGATGAACACGCTGTAGCTGTGGTGCGCGATGAACCGCAGCAGCCATGCCACCGCCGCGTACCCGACGACGAAGCTCACCACCGTCGCCGTGATCGTCGCGGGCCAGCCCACGCCGTTGGAGATCGCGTCGAACTCGGTCACCGTCTGGAGCACCGCCGCGCCCGCCAGCGCCGGGATCGACAGCATGAACGACAGCCGGGTCACCGTCACCCGGTCGAGGCCGCGCAGCAGACCCGTCGACGTCGTCGCACCCGACCGCGAGACGCCCGGGATCAGCGCCATGCACTGCACCAGGCCGATGATCAGGGTGTCCTTCCAGGTCACGTCCCCCTCACCGCGCGTCTGCGTGGCCCGGCGGTCCGCGAACCACATCACCCCGGACCACAGGATCAGCGCGATGGAGACGACGTACAGCGTGCGCAGGGTCGTCTCGATGTGGTCCTTGAAGATCAGCGCGACGATCCCGATCGGGATCGAGCCGATGATCACCGCCCAGGCGAACTTGTAGTCCGGCTCCCGGCGGGCCTCACGCCGGGTGAGTCCGCGTACCCACGCCGTGATCAGCCGCGCGATGTCCTTGCGGAGATAGATGATGGTCGCCAGGACTGCGCCGATCTGGATGATCGCCGTGAAGGCCGTGATGTCGGGATCGTCCGGGGAGTGGCCGAGCAGCCGCTCCAGAATCGTCAGATGCCCGGTACTGGACACCGGCAGGAACTCGGTGAGCCCCTCGACCGCCCCCAGGAATACCGCCTCGAATATGTTCACGCAGCCCTCGTCTTCCCCACACGTACCAAGAACACCAGGAGCCTAGGGACCCGCCCGGCCCGCCCGTACCCGACCCCCGTCAGGAGCCGCCCCCGACGATCGGCAGGGGGCACGGACCGCCCGAGAAATGTTGCGGTGGGATGAAATCCGCCCCGCCCGGCGTTGCGAGATGCGGAGCACCCGGCACAACGGAGAGGCGGCGGCGTGGCAGCGAGGCGGGGATGGATACGGCGGCTGGCCGCGTACGCCTGGCGCCATCCGAAGGACGTGATCCTCGCCCTCGGCTCCTCCCTGGCGGGCATGGCGGTCATGGCCGTCGTCCCGCTGATCACCAAGGTGATCATCGACGATGTCATCGGGGACAAGTCCAGGTCCATGGGCACCTGGGCCGCGCTGCTGGTCGTCGCCGCCCTCGTCGTCTACGTCCTGACCTACATACGGCGCTACTACGGCGGCCGGCTCGCGCTCGACGTCCAGCACGATCTGCGCACCGAGATGTACGACACGATCACCCGGCTCGACGGACGCCGTCAGGACGAGCTGTCCACCGGACAGGTCGTCGGCCGTGCCACCAGCGACCTCCAGCTGATCCAGGGCCTGCTGTTCATGCTCCCGATGACCATCGGGAACGTCCTGCTGTTCGTGATCTCGCTGGCCATCATGGCGTGGCTGTCGCCGCCGCTGACCCTGGTCGCCATCGCCGTCGCGCCCGCCCTGTGGTGGATCGCGAAGCGCTCCCGCTCCCGGCTGCACCCCGCCACCTGGTACGCCCAGGCCCAGGCCGCCGCCGTCGCCGGAGTGGTCGACGGGGCCGTCAGCGGCGTCCGGGTCGTCAAGGGGTTCGGCCAGGAGGAGCAGGAGACCGGCAAGCTCCGCGAGATCGGACGCAAGCTGTTCGCCGGGCGGCTGCGCACGATACGGCTGAACTCCCGGTACACCCCCGCCCTCCAGGCCGTGCCCGCGCTCGGCCAGGTCGCCATGCTCGCCCTCGGCGGCTGGCTCGCCGTCCGCGGCAACATCACCCTCGGTACGTTCGTCGCCTTCTCCACCTATCTCGCCCAGCTCGTCGGCCCGGTCCGGATGCTCGCCATGGTCCTCACCGTCGGCCAGCAGGCCCGCGCGGGCACCGAACGCGTCCTGGAGCTGATCGACACCGAGCCGTCCATGACCGACGGCACCAAGGACCTGCCCGCCGACGCGCCCGCCACCGTCGAGTTCGACGACGTCTCCTTCGCCTACCACGACACCACGCCCGTGCTGCGCGGACTCAGCTTCGAGATCCGCGCCGGGGAGACCCTCGCCGTCGTCGGCTCCTCAGGCTCCGGCAAGTCCACCGTCTCCCTGCTCCTGCCGCGCTTCTACGACGTCACCCACGGGGCCGTGCTGATCGGCGGGCACGATGTGCGCGAGCTGACCCAGAGCTCCCTGCGCGCCGCGATCGGGCTGGTCCCCGAGGACTCCTTCCTGTTCTCCGAGACCGTCCGCGACAACATCGCCTACGGCCGCCCCGACGCCACCGACGAGCAGATCCACGCCGCCGCCCGCGCCGCCCAGGCCGACACCTTCATCAGCGAGCTGCCCGACGGCTACGCCACCAAGGTCGGCGAGCACGGACTCACCCTCTCCGGCGGCCAGCGCCAGCGCGTCGCCCTCGCCCGCGCGATCCTCACCGACCCCCGCCTCCTCGTCCTCGACGACGCCACCTCCGCCGTCGACGCCCGCGTCGAGCACGAGATCCATGAGGCCCTGGGGCAGGTCATGAGCGGCCGTACGACCCTGCTGATCGCGCACCGCCGCTCCAGCCTCAACCTCGCCGACCGCATCGCCGTCCTCGACGGGGGCCGCCTCGCCGACCTCGGCACCCATGAGGAACTCCAGGAGCGGTCCGCCCTGTACCGGCGGCTGCTCACCGACCCCGACGAACTCGGCGGGGTCTCCCCGGGCCACGCCCCGCCCGCCGCGCCCCGCGAGGACACCACCCTGCGCGCCGAACTCGACGCCGAGTTCGACGCCGAGCGCGGTATCACCCCCGCCCTGTGGACCGGCGACCGCGAGCCCAAGGACCTCGCCCTCACCGGCACCCCGGCCACCCCCGAACTCCTCGCCCAGGTCGACGCCCTGCCCCCGGCCACCGACGTCCCCGGCGTGGACGAGGCCCAGGCCGTCCGCCCCGAGGCCCACTACGGGCTGAGGCCGCTGCTGCGCGGCTTCGGCCGCCCCCTGCTGATCAGCCTCGGGCTGGTCGCCCTGGACGCCGGGATGGCGCTGCTGCTGCCGGTGCTGATCCGGCACGGCATCGACAGCGGCGTCACCGAGGCCGCCCTCGGCGCGGTGTGGGCCGCCTCCGCGCTCGGTGTGATCGCCGTCCTCGCCCAGTGGGCCGCCCAGACCGGCGAGATCCGGATGACCGGCCGTACCGGCGAACGGGTGCTGTACGCGCTGCGGCTGAAGATCTTCGCCCAGCTCCAGCGGCTCGGCCTGGACTACTACGAGCGTGAGCTGACCGGGCGGATCATGACCCGGATGACCACCGACGTCGACGCCCTGTCCACGTTCCTCCAGACCGGTCTTGTCACCGCGTTCGTCTCCGTGGTCACCTTCTTCGGCATCATGGGCGCCCTGCTGGTCATCGACGTCCAGCTGGCCCTGGTCGTGTTCGTCACCCTGCCCCCGCTGATCGTCGCCACCTACTTCTTCCGCAAGGCCAGCGTGAAGGCGTACGAACTGGCCCGTGAGCGGGTCTCCGTGGTCAACGCCGACCTCCAGGAGTCGGTGTCCGGGCTGCGGATCGTGCAGGCGTTCGGGCGGGAGCGGGACGGCGGGCGGCGGTTCGCCGAGCGCAGCGCCGACTACCGGCGGGCCCGTGTCCGTGGACAGTGGCTGATATCCATCTACTTCCCGTTCGTGCAGCTGCTGTCGTCGGTCGCCGCGGCGGCCGTGCTGATCGTGGGCGCCGGACGGATCGAGGCGGCGACGCTCACCACCGGTGCGCTGGTCGCCTATCTGCTCTACATCGATCTGTTCTTCGCGCCGGTCCAGCAGCTGTCCCAGGTCTTCGACGGCTACCAGCAGGCGTCCGTCTCGCTCGGGCGCATCCAGGAGCTGCTGCGTGAGCGGACGTCGACGGGGGCTGTGCGGGAGCCGCGGGAGGTGCGCTCGCTGCGGGGGGAGATCGCTTTCGAGGACGTCCACTTCGCGTACGGCGGTGGGGTGGATGGCGTGGATAGCGTGGATGGCGTGGATGGGGGGAACGGGGAGGCCGGTGACTTCGGGAAGTCCGGGGCGTCCGGGAAGTCCGGCGCGTCCGGCGCGTCCGGCGAAGAGGCGCTCACCGGCATCGAACTGCGTATCCCCGCCGGGCAGACCGTCGCTTTCGTCGGTGAGACCGGCGCCGGGAAGTCCACCCTGGTCAAGCTGGTCGCCCGGTTCTACGACCCGACCGGCGGCCGGGTCACCGTCGACGGCGCCGATCTGCGCGACCTCGACCTCACCTCGTACCGTCACCGCCTCGGGGTCGTCCCCCAGGAGGCGTACCTCTTCCAGGGGACCGTGCGGGACGCCATCGCCTACGGGCGGCCCGACGCCACCGACGCCCAGGTGGAGGCGGCGGCCCGCGCGGTCGGCGCCCACGAGATGATCGCCACCCTGGACGGCGGCTACCTCCACGAGGTCGCCGAGCGGGGCCGCAACCTCTCCGCCGGACAGCGCCAGCTGATCGCGCTGGCCCGCGCCGAACTCGTCGACCCGGACGTGCTGTTGCTCGACGAGGCCACGGCCGCGCTGGACCTGGCCACCGAGGCACAGGTCAACCAGGCCACCGACCGGCTCGCGGGCCGCCGTACCACGCTGGTCGTCGCCCACCGGCTGACCACCGCCGCCCGTGCCGACCGGGTGGTCGTCATGGACCACGGCCGGGTCGCCGAGGACGGCACCCATGAGCAACTCCTCGCCCTCGACGGCCGGTACGCCCGGCTGTGGCGCACCTTCACCGGTGCCCCGGAGGCACCCGAGGAGGGCGAGCCGGTGGCCGCCGCCCGCTGAACCGCCCGTCCGGCCGCCCGACCGGGCCGGTGCAACCATCGGACGGGCCCGCGGCGTCCGTACACCCGTACGGCGGTGTCGTCGGACGTGGGAGGGGCGGTCGTGGGCTGGGGTGTGCTGCACCGGTGGCTGATGGTCGGCGTGGCCACGCTCTGCGCGTCGGCGCTGTTCGCCCTGCTGACCCCGGCGCAGGCGCGGGGCGAAGCCGCCGCCGGAGTGGGCTGCGCCGGGCGCAAGGTGCGCAGCCTGCCGTTCGCGACCGGTTCGGTCCAGGTCTTCAAACGCGGCAGCTATGTGTGCGCCATGACCCTGCCCAAGACGGTCGGTGGCCGGAAGCAGATGTCCGTGTCCGTACAGGCGCGCGGCAACCGTCCGGTGGTGGACGGGGGGCGCTACGTTCGGCGCGCCGGGCCGGTCACCGTCCACGCGGGGCAGCGGTGTGTCCGGGTGCGGGGGGCGGTGGGGAGCGGGAGCGTCAGCTCCGGCTGGATCCTGTGCTGAGGGCCGGGCACGAGGGGCTGGGCACGCCGGGGCCGGGCACGCCGGGCCGGGCACCTGGCCGGATCTGCCTTTCTGACGAACGGTCCCGCAGGGAGGGAAACCCCTAGGGATCGTCAGCACCCCTTGGTGGGAACGGTGTTGCTCCGATAGCTTCCGGCGCACATCTGTTTCACAGGGAGGGTGCATGAGTAAGGCGCTCAGATGGCTGCTCGCGCTCACGGTGTTCGTCGGGACACTGAGCACGGCAGGGGCGGCCACCGCCGCCCAGCAGCCGGAGGCCACGGACATCAAGGACCGGCTGCTCGCGATACCCGGTATGAGCCTGGTCCAGGAGAAGCCGTACCCCGGCTACCGCTTCTTCGTCCTCAACTACACCCAGCCGATCGACCACAAGAGGCCCTCCCAGGGCACCTTCCAGCAGCGCGTCACCGTGCTGCACAAGGACGTCTCCCGCCCCACGGTCTTCTACACCGGCGGCTACAACGTCTCCACGAACCCCAGCCGCCGCGAGCCCACCCAGATCGTGGACGGCAACCAGGTCTCCATGGAGTACCGCTACTTCACCCCGTCCCGCCCCAGCCCGGCCGACTGGACCAAGCTGGACATCTGGCAGGCCGCCAGCGACCAGCACCGCATCTTCAGCGCCCTGAAGCCGATCTACAGCGAGAACTGGATCTCCACCGGCGGCTCCAAGGGCGGCATGACCGCCACCTACTACGAGCGCTTCTACCCGCGTGACATGGACGGCGTGGTCGCCTACGTGGCCCCCAACGACGTGGTGAACAACCAGGACAAGGCGTACGACCGGTTCTTCGCCGGGGTCGGCACCAAGGAGTGCCGCGACCGGCTGAACGGCGTGCAGCGCGAGGCGCTGGTCCGCCGCGAGGCGCTGGAGGAGCGGTACGCCGCCTACGCCGCCGAGAACGGCTACACCTTCACCACCGTCGGCAGCCTCGACGAGGCGTACGAGGCCACCGTCCTGGACTATGTGTGGGGCTTCTGGCAGTACAGCCTGCTCGCCGACTGCGCCACCATCCCGGCCGACGCGAAGAACGCGACGGACGACGACCTGTGGAACACCATCGACACCATCGCGGGCTTCTCGTTCTACACGGACCAGGGCCTGGCGCCGTACACCCCGTACTACTACCAGGCGGGCACCCAGCTGGGCGCGCCCACCATCACCTTCCCGCACATCGAGAAGAAGTACGTCCGCTACGGCTACCTGCCGCCGCGTTACTTCGTGCCGCGCTCCATCGACATGAAGTTCCAGCCGAACGCCATGCGGGACATCGACAGCTGGGTCCGCCACAACGCCCGTCAGATGCTGTTCGTGTACGGCGAGAACGACCCGTGGGGCGCCGAGCCGTTCCGCCTGGGCAAGGGCGCCCGCGACTCCTACGTGATGACCGCGCCCGGTGCCAACCACGGGGCGAACGTGGCCGGTCTGGTCGCCGACGAGAAGGCGCTCGCCACGGCGAGGATCCAGAAGTGGGCGGGGGTCGCCCCGGCCGCCGTCCAGCAGGACGCCGACCGTGCGAAGCCGCTGGCCCGCTACGACGCGAAGCTCGACGTGCGGGATGTGGAGCGGGAGCTGACGCTGCGGCCGTGACGCTCCGCTGAGTCTCCTGGGCTTCTCGCGGAGCCTTTTGTGGAGCTTCCTGTGGGGCCTCTTGAGGAGCCTCTTGTGGGGGCTTCTCGCGGGGCCGGTCCTTCCTCTCGGGGAGGGACCGGCCCCCTTCTTGTTCTGTGGTGGTGGTGCTCCGGTCAGTAGGACAGGCCGTGGCCGAGCGGGTACAGGTCCTCGCCGGGGGCGTCCGCGCGGGGCACCGGTACGGGGAGGCGGCCCCGGGGGCGGACCCGTCCGGCGATCACCCGTGCGGCGGCCCGCAGTTCCACGTCCGTCCAGGAGTAGGTGGCGAGGGCGGCGCCGACGCCGGGCAGCTGGGCGATGTCGTACGGGTTGCGGATCGCCACGGTCACCACCGGCTTCCCGGTGGCCAGCAGCCGGTTCACCAGGGTGCGCTGACCGCTCGCCGCCGAGACGTTGTACGTGGCGACGACCACCGCGTCCGCCCCGGCCGCCGCCGTCACCGCGCGCTCGATCGCCGCCGAGGTGGGGGAGATGCCGGTGGACAGCGCGGTGGCGCCGAAGCCCTGCCCGGTGAGGGCGTCGGCCAGCACGGTGGTGGGCGGGCCGGTGGTGCCGGACGGCGAGGCCGGGTCGGCGCCCACCACCAGCAGCGCGGGGTGCGCCGTACGGGCCAGCGGCAGCAGCCGGTCGTTGTTGACCAGCAGGGTGGTGGTGCGCTCGGCGATCCGGTCGGCCGCCGCCAGATGGGCCGGGGCGCCGACCGTGCGGTCCACCCCGGACCGGGTGACGTACGGCGCCTCGAACAGCCCCAGCCGGGCCTTCAGCCGCAGCATCCGCAGGATCGATTCGTCCAGGCGTGATTCCGGCAGCTCGCCGTCCTGGAGGGCGTTCAGTACGGCGTTCCACGCCACGTCCAGCCGGGGCGCGTTCAGCAGGACGTCCACCCCGGCGCGCAGCGCCAGCACCGGCACCCGGTCGTCGCCGTACTTCTGCCGTACGCCCGCCATGTCGAGGGCGTCGGTGACCACGAGCCCGTCGTAGCCCAGTTCCTGACGGAGTATCCCGGTGACGACCGTGCGGGACAGGGTGGCGGGGTCGCCCGAGTCGTCCAGGGCCGGGAACAGCAGGTGCGCGGTCATGATCGAGTCGACGCCCGCCTTGATCGCCGCGCGGAACGGCGGCGCGTCCAGCGCCTCCCACTGGGCCCTTGTGTGGGTGATCACCGGGAAGCCGTAGTGGCTGTCGACGGCGGTGTCGCCATGGCCGGGGAAGTGCTTGGCGGTCGCCGCGACCCCCGCCGCGCGGTAGCCGGTCACCTCGGCCGCGGCCAGGGCGGCGACGGCGTCCGGGTCGGAACCGAAGGAGCGGACGCCGATCACCGGGTTCGCCGGGTTCACGTTCACATCGGCGACGGGGGAGTAGTCCTGGCGGATGCCCATCGCGCGCAGCTCCGCGCCCGAGATCCGGCCGAGCAGACGGGCGTCGCCGCGCGAGCCGCCCGCGCCGATCGCCATCGCGCCGGGGAAGAGCGTCGCCGGGCGGCCGATCCGGGCGACGATGCCGTGCTCCTGGTCCGTGGAGATCAGCAGCGGGAGGCCGCGCGGGCGGGTCAGGGAGGCGTTCTGGAGGCCGTTGGAGAGCGCCGCGATCTGGTGGGGGTCGCGGGTGTTGTGTGCCCAGCCGAAGTAGATGACTCCGCCGAGGTGGTACTTGGCGACCAGCTCGGCGGGGGTGCGTACGCCCAGCTCCCGCAGGTTGGCATCGATGTCGGCCTGGTCCGGGGCGGTCGCGGAGTGGCCGTAGGCGCGGGAGACGAAGAGCTGGCCGACCTTCTCCTGCGGGGTCATGCGGGAGATCAGGGCGCGGAGGGTGCGGTCGGAGGGGCGGGTGGGGTGGGCGTCGGGGTGGCGGCCGGGACGGTCGGCGGCCGGGTGGGTCGCCGGGTGGGTTGCCGGGTGGGTTGTCGTGTGGGGGGAGGCGGCTTGGGTGTCCGCGCCGATCGTCAGGGCGGCGGTGACTCCGGCCGTGGCGGCGAGAACGGTACGTCTGGAGGGCACGTGCGCTCCTTCCGGAGGTGATCCATTGAAGGAAACTTCCGAGACGTCACCAGTATCGGGGAAGTTTCCTTCAGTCAAGGGAGTGCACGGTAACCGGTGCGGGGGTGGGGGTGGGGGAGGGGAGGGTGGGGGTGGGGAGGGAGTGTCGGAGGGGGCGTTGGGGGAGGTGGCGGAGGGCGTGTTGGGGGGGGGCGGTGTCGGAGGGGGCGTTGTGGAAGGTGGGGGAAGGTGTCGGGGGGGCTCCGGCGTCAGGGGTGTGGGGCGGGTGGGGTCAGCCGGAGGAGCGGGCCGACGCCTCCGGCCAGCGGGCGCGCAGGGTCCGTACCGTCTCGGCGATCGCCGGACGGCGTGCCGCGCCCTCGCGCCACAGCGCGTACAGCCGTCGTACCGGCACCGGGTCCAGCGCCAGTTCCACCACGCCGGGTGGCAGCGGGCCCCGGCCCAGGCGGGGGATCAGGGCGATTCCGAGACCGGCCGCGACCAGCGCCACCAGGGTCGGGTTCTCGTCCGCCTGATGGGCGATCTCCGGTTCATGCCCGGCCGCGCGCAGGGTCCGCAGCAGCCAGTCGTGACAGATCCGGCCGGGCGGCTGGCACACCCATCGGTGTCCGCCCAGGTCCGCCCGCCCGACCGTCGTACGGTCCGCCAGCGGATGGCTCTCGGGCACCAGCAGGGTGCACTGGTCCTCGCCGATCGCCGCCCGCTCCACCCCCGGCGGGACCCGCAGCGGGGCGATGTCCCAGTCGTGCACCACCGCCATGTCCACCGCGCCCTTGGCGACCATGCCGACCGAGAGATGCGGATCGACCTCGCTGAGCCGGGCGTCCAGCGCCGGGTGCCGGGCGGCGAGATCGGCCAGCACGTACGGCATCAGCCCGCGCGCCGCCGACGCGAACGCGGCCACCGTCAGCCGCCCGGCGGGCTGCCCGCGCCGTTGCTCCAGATCCGTCTCCGCGCGCTCCACGATCGCCAGCAACTCCCGTGCGGCGAGCACCAGTTGCTGTGCCTCGTCGGTGAGCCGCACGCCCCGGCCCTCCCGCTCCAGCAGGACCGTACGGGTCTCCTTCTCCAGCTTGGTGATCTGCTGCGAGACGGCGGAGGGGGTGTAGCCGAGGGCGGCTGCGGCGGCGCCGACCGTGCCGTGCAGGGCGACGGCGTGCAGGGCGCGGAGGCGCTGGAGATCGAGCATGACCGGCACGGCTCCGTTCGGGTCGTTGTTCGGGTTGTTGTTCAGGTCGTGTTCGGGTGACGGTTTTGGTGATCGTTCGGGTGACTGTTCTGAATGGCCGTTCTGGTGGCCGTTCCGGTGGTCGTTCGGGTGTTTGTTCGGGTGCTTGTTCTGCTGATCGTTCGATCATTGTTCAGGAACGCTGAATCCAAGCATGCATCAATCATTGCTGGTGCTTCACGACCGGTCCGGGTCATTCTCGTTCGCATGCGCCCCTCCCATCTGCTGCTCGCCGTTCTCGTCGCCGCCGTCTGGGGCGTGAACTTCACCGTCATCGAGATCGGTCTCGACCACTTCCCGCCGCTGCTCTTCTCCGCCCTGCGCTTCCTGGTCGCGGCGGTCCCGGCGGTCTTCCTGGTCGGCCGCCCCAAGGTGGCGTGGAAGTGGATCGTGGCGGTGGGGCTGGTGCTCGGCGTGGCCAAGTTCGGGCTGCTGTTCATCGGCATGGACGTGGGCATGCCCGCCGGGCTGTCGTCCCTGGTGCTCCAGATCCAGGCGGTGTTCACCGCGCTGATCGCGTTCGTCGCGCTGGGCGAGCGCCCCACCCGGTGGGGAGTGGTCGGCATGGCGGTCGCGCTCGCCGGGATCGCGGTGGCGGCGGTGGACGAGGGCGCCTCGGGACCGCTCGGCGCGTTCGCGCTGGTACTGGTCGCGGCGGCCTGCTGGGGCGCGTCCAACGTCCTGACCCGCAAGGCCGCGCCGCCGGACGCCCTCAACTTCATGGTGTGGGTCAGCACGGTCCCCGTGCTCCCGCTGCTCGCGCTGTCCCTCCTCACGGAGGGGGTGGACCGGGACATGGAGGCCCTGCGCTCACTGGACTGGCAGGGCGCGGGCACGGTCCTCTATGTCGCCTGGGTGACCACGGTGTTCGGCTTCGGGGTCTGGGGGTGGCTGCTGCGCCGCCATCCCGCGTCCACGGTCGCGCCCTTCTCGCTGCTCGTCCCGGTGTTCGGGATGTCGGCGGCGGCGCTGTTCCTGGGCGAGACGGTGACACCGCTGCGGTGGTGCGCGGCGGTGCTGCTGGTGGCGGGGGTGGCGCTGACGTCGCTGGCACCGCGGGGGCGGAAGCCGGGGGGCGTGTCCGGGGCACGGGGGGAGGGGGTGCGTGAGCCGGAGGGGACTGGCGGGGTCCGTGAGCCGGAGGGGGGTGACCGGGTGGGCGAGTTGGAGGGGGCTGATGGGGTCCGTGAGCCGGGGGGGGGATGACGGGGCTGATGGGGTCCGCGAGGCGGAGGGGGATGACGGGGCTGGACGGGGCTCCGGGTCCTCCACGACGATCACGGCATGACCTCGACGTCCTTCCTCATCCTGCACGGCTGGCAGAACCACCGCCCCGCCGGGCACTGGCAGCACTGGCTCGCCGACCGGCTCGGTGAACGCGGCCACCAGGTCGTCTACCCGCAGCTCCCCGACCCCGACGAACCCGAACTGGAGGCGTGGCTCGCCGAGTACGGCCGGCTGCTCCCCACCTTGGAGGGGCCGGAGCGGGTGGTCGTGACCCACAGCCTCTCCGTGCTGACCTGGCTGCACGCGGTCGCCCGGGACATACCGGGCGTGCGGGACGTCGACCGGGTGCTGCTGGTGGCTCCGCCGTCCTACGACGTGGTCGCGAGGGTCCCGGAGGTCGCCGGGTTCGGGTCGCCGCCGCTGGACATCACGCTGACCGGCGTCCGGATGGTCGCCACGGACAGCGACCCGTACTGCCCCGAGGGCGCCGACCGGCTCTATGCCGGGCCGCTCGGCATCCCGGTCGACGTGCTGCCCGGCGCCGGGCACCTGGACCTGGTGGCGGGGTACGGGGAGTGGCCGGGGGTGCTGGACTGGTGTGTCGGGGGGTCGGTGGAGGTGGTGGGGCGGAACTGAGGTCTGCGGCGGGGCGGGGGCCTGTGGCGGGTCGGTCGGAACGTGCCCGGAACGCTGACGCCGTGCCGCGCGGGCGTCTTCCGGGACGCTCAGGTCGGGCTGGGCGCTGCGGCCGGGATACTCACATCGGGCGGTGCGGCTGCCGCCCGGAGACTCGCGTCGGCGTCTGTGCCCGGCGCGCCTGGAGACTCGCGTCGGCGTCTGTGCCCGGCGCGCCCGGAGACTCGCGTCGGCGTCTGTGCCCGGCGCGCCCGGAGACTCGCGTCGGCCTCTGCGCCCGGCGCGCCCGGACACTCGCGTCGGCCCCTACGCCCGGCGCGCCAGGAGACTCAAGCCGCCTCATGCAGCAGCCTCCCCAGATGCTCACGCCCCTCCGCCAGCAACCCCGGCAGGGGCGCCGCGGCCTCGTACCACCGCTTCTCGTACTCCCAGCACAGCCAGCCGTCCCAGCCGCCCCGGGAGAGCACCTCGACACACTCGGCGAGCGGCAGGACGCCCGCGCCGAGCGCCAGCGGGGTGGTGTCCTCGGCGGACGCGATGTCCTTGACCTGGACATAGCCGAGGTGCGGGGCGAGCGCGGCGAAGGTCCGGGCGGGCTGCTCTGAGCCGAGCCAGGTGTGCATGACGTCCCACAGGGCGCCGACGCTCTGGTGGTGCACCGGCCCGAGCTGATGACTGACCGGGCCCAGGACACGGACCGCCCGCTCGCCCGTGCGGTGCGAGTCATGGGTCTCCAGGAGGATGCGGACCCCGGCGTCGGCGGCGTGCGAGGCGCCTTCGGTCAGCCGTCGGGCCGCCGTCGCGTCCGCCGTGGCGGGGTCCTGGTCGGGGTCGCCGCCGGGGAAGACCCGCACATAGGGGGCGCCCAGGTCGTGGGCGAGGTCGAGGAGGGTGCGCAGTTCGTCGAGTACGGGCGTGTCGTCGCCGGGCGCGGCGACGCGGACGTACCCCGCGAGACCGAGGACCTCGACGCCGGAGTCCTCGAACGCGGCCCGCGCGGTGGCCCGTTCGGTGGCGCCGATGCCGGGGTGGACCGGCTCCTCGGGGTGGGCGCGCAGTTCGACACCGTGGTAGCCGTGCCGGGTCGCGAGGGGCAGGACGTCGGAGAGCGGGAGGCCGGGGACTCCCAGCGTGGAGAAGGCCAGCTTCATACCGTCGGACCCTACTCGTCGGCGACGGCTGTCGCCGCTGGCGCTGGCGCTGTTGCTGTGGCCGTCGCTGCCGCGCGGAGATCCAGCCGCCAGTCCTGGCCGGTCAGATCGTGCCCGAAGGAGTGGTGCGGCTCCTCCGAGACCAGCTCGAACCCATGCCGCTGGTAGATCCGCCGGGCGCTGCCGAGGATGTCGTTGGTCCACAGCACCAGCTCGTCGTACCCGGTCTCGCGGGCGAAGTCGACGACCGAGGTGACCAGCCGGTCCCCGATGCCGAGTCCGCGCGCGTCGGGCTCCACCAGCAGCAGCCGCAGCCGCGCGGTGGCGGGCGCCTTGTCCCGGACGCACATCACGCAGCCGACCGGGCGGCCGTCCAGCTCGGCGATCCAGACCCGCTCCGCGCGCGGGTCGTGGTCCGCTGCGAAGTCGGCGACGATCCGGGCGACCAGGCCCTCGTAGTCGTCGTTCCACTGGTACTCCGCCGTGTAGAGCGCCGCGTTGCGCTGCACGATCCAGCCCAGGTCGCCGGGGGCGGGCGCGCGCAGCCGTACGTCCTCCGGGCCGGGGGCGCGGCCGTCGCCGAGGAGCGTACGGACCGTGCGCAGGGCGTCCGCGAGCCGGTCGCGCTCGGCCGGGGGCACGGTCGCCAGCAGGGCGCCCACGCTTTCCCGGGACCGCTCCTCCAGCAGGTCGGCCGCGCTGCGCCCGCGCTCGGTCAGGCCGATGCGGCGGCGCCGGGTGTCCTGCTCGGAGCGGGCGCGCAGGATCAGCCCGTCGTCCTCGAACTTGTTGAGTATCCGGCTGAGATAACCCGCGTCCAGATGCAGCTGGGCGCGGAGGTCGGCGGCGTCCACCTGGGCCGCGTGCGCCAGCTCGTACAGGACGCGGGACTCGGTGAGCGTGTAGGGCGCGTAGGTGTGGCGGCCGTAGTCGAGGGCGCCGATGAGGTGGGTGTAGAAGCGGTTGAAGGAACGGATGTCCTGGATGGTCATGGTGGGCCCTCGGGATGCCTGTCTACCGGGTCGTGGACGGATCGACCACCCGGACCATTTCTCTGACTCAGTCAGAGAAATTCTAGGCGAGGGCCCGGCGGCACGTCCACAGACTTCTCTCACCGCCCCGGCGCCCGGACCCTTCCCCCCTACCGCTGCTTGACCTGCGGCGGCGTCCCCTGCGTCCAGACGGGCTTGACGGCGATCCGGCTGAACCGCCAGCCGTCCGGCGACCACCGCAGATCGGCGTCCCAGAGACCGCCGACGGTGAACACCGTCCCGTCCGCGTAGACGTGCGTCATGAGGGCGTTCCAGGACGCGCGCGCGGAACCCGCCCCAGGGTCGTGCCCGTCGACCAGAACCCCGGACGCGATGTGCTGGGTACGGACGAACGGCGCGAGCGCCTCCAGCGCCCCACGCCGAGCCTCCTCGGCCCCCTGCCCGGCCCCCACGGGCGTCTCCATCCGTACGTCCTCGGTGACGAACCGCCCCATGTGCCCCGCCTCCAACTCCCGCGCGTCCAATGCCCGGAAGAGCCGGTGCACCAGATCGGGAACGGGGCTCGTGTCGATGGCCTGCGTGATGTCGTCCATGGTCCGAGCCTCGAACATCAACCGCCCTTGAGGTCAAGGCCCACCCCGGAGTTCTCACGCCGGGGGGCGTCCGGGGTCCGCTCGGCTGGCCGCGCGTGTCTCTCCCCCGGCGCCTACGGGGTCGTGGCTCGGGTGGGCTGCGAGCGCCTTCATATTCCGGGCGCCCGGCACTCGGTCGGCTGGCGCGCATGCCCCTGCGTCGGCGGCTACGGGCTCGCCGCACGGCTGGGCTGCCAGGACCGTCGCGTCACGCGGGCGCCCGGCGCTCGGTGGGGTGGGTCCGCGCGTGTCCCTGCTCTGGCGCCTACGGGGTCGTCGCGCGGGTGGGTTGTGGGGGTCTTTGCGTCACTGGGACGTCCGGTGTTCGGTGGGGTGGGTCCGCGCGTGTCTCTGCTCTGGCGCCTACGGGGTCGTCGCGCGGGTGGGCTGCCAGGACCTTCACGTCACGCGGGCGCCCGGTGTTCGGTGGGGTGGGTCCGCGCGTGTCCCTGCCCCGGTGGTTACCGGGTCGTCGCGCGGGTGGGTTGTGGGGGCCCACGCGTCACTGGGACGTCCGGTGTTCGGTGGGGTGGGTCCGCGTGTGTCCCCCGCCCGGCGGCTACCGGGTCGTCGTCACCGGACCCGACGACCCCCGCACCACCAACACCCCCGCCGCCTCCTCGACGCCCTCCTCCGGTGCCGTCTCCCGTCCCGCCGCGATCCGGCCCGCCCGTGCGCCCGCCTCCGCGAGGGGCAGCCGGACCGTGGTCAGTGCCGGAGCCACGTCCTCGCTGAACGGCAGATCGTCGAAGCCGACCACCGACACGTCCTCCGGGACACGCCGGCCCGCCGCCCGCAGCGCGGCACATACGCCCAGCGCCACCGTGTCGTTCGCGGCGACCACCGCCGTCAGGGACGGGTCCGCGTCCAGCAGCGCCCGCGCGGCCGTGTGTCCCGCGCGCCGGTCGTACGCGGCGTGGACCGTCCGGGCGGGGTCGTCCGCCACGCCCGCCGCCGACAGCGCGGCCCGGTGTCCCTCCAGCCGGTGCCGGGTCGTCGTCCGCTCCGCGGGGCCCGCGATGTACCCGATCCGGCGGTGCCCCAGACCGAGCAGATGCTCCGTCAGCTCCCGGGCGCCCCGCCGGTTGCCGAAGGGCAGCGCCACGGAACCGGTGTCCGGCACGGGAGGACGCCCGCACAGCACCACCCGCGTCTCGGCCTCCGTCAGCCTGCGCAGCTTCGCCGCCACGGCCGCCTGGTGCTCCGGGTCCTCCATCGCCGCTCCCGTGAGCACGACCGCCGCCGCCCGCTGCCGTTGCAGCAGGGTCAGATAGGTCAGCTCCCGCTCGGGCGAACCCCCCGTGTTGCACACCACCGCCAGCCGCTCCCCGCCCGCCCGGCCTCCCGGGCCGCCGATCTCCGCCTGGATCGCGCTCGCCATGACACCGAAGAACGGGTCCGCGACGTCGTGCACCAGGATGCCCACCAGGTCGGACGTGGCCGCCGCCAGCGCGCTCGCGGGCCCGTTGACCACATAGTCCAGCTCGGCGACCGCCCGCAGCACCCGGTCCCGGGTCGCGGCGGCCACCGGGTAGTTGCCGTTCAGCACGCGCGACACCGTCGCGGGGGAGACCTGCGCGCGCGCCGCCACGTCCGCCAGGGTCACCGTCATGTCGCCGTCCTCAACTCGTCAACCCACCCGGCTCGCGATCAACACACCCGGGCACACCGTCAACACAGTCAATGCTGTCAACGTCGTCCATGGCGTCAACTCCGTCAACACAGTCAATGCCGTCAGCGCGGTCCACATCATCCACGACCACCCGGGCAACCCGTCACGCCACCCGGTCAAGCATGACGACGACTGGTCAAGGCAGGACGGCGGATCAAGCCATGACGGCGACTGGTCCATTCATGACTCCGCCCACGCAACCCATGACGGGCTGCGCAACCCATGACCCCGCCCGGTCAACACTTGACGCCGTCCACCCACCACGACGCTTGTCCACCCCGCCCGCAGAGGCTATCTTCTCCCTCCATAGAAAGCGCTTTCTATCATCCACTGTCCATAGGGAAGGGAACGACGTGACACGCAAGACGGTCCGCATCGCCATGAACGGCGTCACCGGTCGCATGGGCCTGCGCCAGCACCTCGTCCGCTCGATCCTCGCCCTGCGAGATGAGGGCGGTCTCGATCTGGGCGACGGCACCGTGCTGTGGCCCGAACCGATCCTCGTCGGACGGCGCGAGCACGCCGTGAAGGCGCTCGCCGCACAGCACGGCCTCGATCACTTCTCCACCGACCTGGACGCCGTCCTCGCCGACGACAGCGTCGACATCTACTTCGACTCCCAGGTCACCTCCGCCCGCGAGACGGCGATCCGGAAGGCGATCGACGCGGGGAAGCACGTCTACACCGAGAAGCCCACCGCCACCGGCCTGGACGGCGCCCTCGCCCTGGCCCGACTCGCCGACGCCCGGGGCGTCAAGCACGGCGTCGTCCAGGACAAGCTCTTCCTGCCGGGCCTGCGCAAGCTGAAACGGCTGATCGACGGCGGCTTCTTCGGCCGGATACTGTCCGTCCGGGGCGAGTTCGGCTACTGGATCTTCGAGGGCGACTGGCAGCCCGCCCAGCGCCCCTCCTGGAACTACCGCGCGGCGGACGGCGGCGGCATCGTCGTCGACATGTTCCCGCACTGGGAGTACGTCCTCCACGAACTCTTCGGCCGGGTCACCTCCGTACAGGCCCTCGCCACCACCCACCTCCCGCGCCGCTGGGACGAGCGGGGCGAGCCCTACGCCGCCACCGCCGACGACGCCGCCTACGGCATCTTCGAGATCGAGGGCGGGGCCGTGGCCCAGATCAACTCCTCCTGGGCGGTCCGGGTCCACCGCGACGAACTGGTGGAGTTCCAGGTGGACGGCACGGAGGGCTCCGCCGTCGCCGGACTGCGCACCTGCCGGATCCAGCACCGCGCGGCCACCCCCAGGCCCGTCTGGAACCCGGACCTCCCGGCCGCCCACGCCTTCCGGGACCAGTGGCAGGAGGTCCCCGACAACGCCGACTTCGACAACGGCTTCAAGGCCCAGTGGGAGCTGTTCCTGCGCCATGTCCACGCGGACGCCCCCTACCGCTGGGACCTGTTCGCCGGTGCGCGCGGGGTGCAGCTCGCCGAACTGGGCCTGAGATCCTCCGCCGAGGGCCGCCGGATCGACGTACCGGAGGTCCCGCGATGACGGCGGCCATCCGGCTCCCCGGCACGGACGGCGGTCTGCGCGCCTACCGGCCCCGCTCCGAGCCGCTCACGCTCCCCCCGGGCCCCGCCCCCCGCTCCCGTACGGTCTTCGCCGCCGCGCATGTCGTGGCCGATCCGTTCGCCGACGTCGGTCCCGACACACCGGCCGTCCTCGACTGGGACGCCACCCTCGCCTTCCGCCGCCATCTGTGGGCGCACGGACTGGGCGTCGCCGAGGCCATGGACACCGCCCAGCGCGGCATGGGCCTGGACTGGGCGGGCGCGGCCGAGCTGATCCGCCGCAGCGCCGCCGAGGCCCGTTCCCTGGGAGGCCGGATCGTCTGCGGCGCCGGTACCGATCACCTGCCCGCCGCCGGGAACGGCCGCACCTACGCGCTCGATGAGATCCGCCGCGCCTATGAGGAGCAGTTGGCGGTGGTGGAGGACGCGGGCGCGCGGGCCGTGCTCATGGCGTCCCGCGCGCTGGCCGCCGCCGCCCGTGACCGCGAGGACTATCTGGAGATCTACGGGCAGTTGCTGCGCCAGGCGCGTGAGCCGGTCGTCCTGCACTGGCTGGGGCCGATGTTCGACCCGGCCCTGGAGGGCTACTGGGGCGCCACGGACCTGGACACGGCGACGGGGACGTTCCTGGAGGTCGTCGCCGCGCATCCGGACAAGGTGGACGGCGTCAAGGTCTCCCTGCTGGACGCCCGGCGCGAGATCGGTCTGCGCCGGCTGCTCCCGGACGGGGTGCGCTGCTACACCGGCGACGACTTCCACTACCCCGAGCTGATCGCCGGGGACGAGCAGGGCTTCAGCCACGCCCTGCTGGGCGTCTTCGACCCGCTGGGGCCGCTCGCCGCCCACGCCGTGCGGACGCTGGACGCCGGACACATGACCGGCTTCCGCGCCCTGCTCGACCCGACGGCGGAGTTGTCCCAGCACCTGTTCCAGGCCCCCACCCGCTTCTACAAGACCGGTGTGGTCCTCCTGGCCTGGCTCGCCGGTCACCAGGACCACTTCGCCATGGTCGGCGGCCAGCAGTCGGCCCGCTCCCTGCCGCACCTGGCCCGCGCCTACGAACTCGCCGACACGCTCGGCCTGTTCCCCGACCCGAAGCTCGCGGAGGACCGCATTCGCGCCCTGCTCGCCGTGTACGGGGTGACCGGGTGAACGGACCGGCCCGTGAGCCGGGCGCCGCCCTCAGCCGCCTCTCCATCAACCAGATGACGGTCAAACAGCTCTCGCTGCCCGACCTCGCCGAAGCCTGCGCCGGCCTGGGGGTGCGCGCGGTCGGCCTGTGGCGGGCACCCGTCCACGCGTACGGCGTCGCCGCCACCGCCCGGCTCATGCGGGACGCGGGACTGCGGGTGACCACGCTGTGCCGGGGCGGCTTCCTCACCGCCACCGACGCCGGGGAACGCGCGGCGGCCCTTGACGACAACCGCAGGGCCGTCGACGAGGCCGCCGCCCTCGGCACGGACACCCTCGTCCTGGTCTCCGGCGGACTGCCCGCCGGGTCACGGGACCTGTACGGCGCCCGGGAACGGATCGCCGACGCGCTCGGCGTACTCGGCCCCTACGCGCGGGAACACGGGGTGCGGCTGGCCATCGAACCACTGCACCCGATGTACGCCGCCGACCGGTGTGTCGTCTCCACCCTCGCCCAGGCCCTCGATCTCGCCGAACGGTTCCCCGCCGAGCAGGTCGGCGTCACCGTGGACACGTACCACGTGTGGTGGGACGACCGGGCGCCCGGAGAGATCGCCCGCGCGGGGGCGGGCGGACGCCTGCACGCCTTCCAGCTCGCCGACTGGATCACCCCGCTGCCGGAAGGGGTCCTGGAGGGGCGCGGCCAGCTCGGGGACGGATCGATCGACCTGCGCGCGTGGCGCGGCCACGTCGAAGCCGCCGGATACGGCGGGCCGATCGAGGTCGAGCTGTTCAACGCCGGACTGTGGGCCCGGGACGGAAGGGAGGTCCTGACGGAGACCGTGGAACGGTTCCGTAGGCACGCGATGGACTGACCGACCATATGTACGGGACGGGCCGCCCCCTGGCCGACCGCCTGCACGCGAGGGACCGACCAGGCCCTTTCTGTCCGGCCCCGCCCCAGCGATCGGCCGCCCGAAAAAATCATGGCGCCCATGCAACCGTTTCCCGCCCAGGCGGGTCGTAGTCAGCGTCAGAACTTCTGGAGGGGGGCTCCGGGGGGATCGCGGAGTTCTGACGCAGGAGGGGAAAGCAGGGGGGCCCGGTCCAAGGACCGGGTCCCTCCCGTTTCTCCCGGTCAGAGCGCGGCCACCTCCTCGGCCGTCGGATACGACTCCTGAGCACCGGCGCGCGTCACCGCCGCGGCCCCCACCCGCGCCGCGTAGGCGGCGGCCTCCGCCAGCGACTCGCCGCGCCCGAGCCGCCACGCCAGCGCCGCCGTGAACGCGTCCCCGGCGCCCGTCGTGTCCACGGCGTCCACGGCCACCGACGGCACCGGTACGACGCCGTCCCCGGTCGCCACCAGGGCCCCTTCCGCGCCCAGCGTCACGACCACCGAACGGGGCCCCTTGGCCAGCAGCAGCCGGGCCCAGTCCTCGGGCGCGTCGCTCACACATGACTCGCCCAGGATCACCCGCGCTTCGTGCTCGTTCACGATCAAAGGATCACAAGCGGCCAGGACTTCGCCCGGCAGCGGACGCGGCGGCGACGGATTGAGCACGAACCGGCTGTCCGGCGCGAGCGCCCGCACCACCTCCACCACCGTCTCCAGCGGGATCTCCAACTGCGTGGACACCACCCGCGCGGCATGGAACAGACTGCCCGCGGCCCGCACGTCCCCGGGCACCAGCCGCCCGTTCGCCCCCGGCGACACCACGATGCTGTTGTCCCCGGACGGGTCGACGGTGATCAGCGCGACCCCGGTCGGCGCCCCGCCCACCAGCACCCCCACCGTGTCCACGCCCGCCGCCCGCTGCGCGTCCAGCAGCAGCCGCCCGTGCCCGTCGTCGCCCACCCGCGCGAGCAACGCCGTACGGGCCCCCAGCCGGGCCGCCGCGACCGCCTGGTTGGCGCCCTTGCCGCCCGGATGGACCACCAGATCGGACCCGAGGACCGTCTCCCCGGCCCCGGGCCGCCGCTCCACCCGGACCACCAGATCGGCGTTGGCCGATCCCACGACCAACAGGTCGTAGTCGTACATGAACTGTCTCCCTCGATCGGTCGGCCGCCGGAGCCGGCCGCACGGTCCTGTGCGACCGCTTTCCAGCGGCATCATCGCCGTTGCTCACGGCGTCCTTCGTCATACGGCGGGGGAGCGGGGGACGGCCGAGCCGCGTCCGGGCGTGTCGGGCGAGGCGCCGCAGGACCGGCGGACGACCAGCCGCGCGGGCAGGGTCACCGACTGAGGCCGCCGCCCCTCCCTCAGCTCGACCAGCGCCCGCACGGCGGCCCGCCCCAACGCGCCGGTCGGCTGCGCGATGGCGGTGATCGGCGGATCGGTGTGCACGAACCACCGGATGTCGTCGAACGCGACCAGCGCGATGTCCTCCGGAACGCGCAACCGCGCCGCGCGTACGGCGTCCAGCGCGCCCAGCGCCGTCGGGTTGTCCGCGCAGAACACCACCTCGGGCGGCTCGTCCAGCGCGAGGAACCGCTCGGTCGCCCGGCGCCCGCTCCCGGCCTGGAAGTCGCCCTGTCCGACGTACGCGTCCGGCACCGGCAGCCCGTACCCCGCCATCGCCGCCCGGAACGCGTCGACGCGCTCGCTGCCCGTGGTGGTCGTGGCCGGTCCCGCGATGATCGCCACGCGCCGGTGCCCGAGCCCGCGCAGATGCCCGACCAGCTCCCGTACGGCCGCCCGTCCGTCCGACCGCACGACCGGCACGTCGACGCCGGGAATCCACCGGTCGACGAACACCATCGGTGTCCCGCCCCGCGCCGCGTCCGCCAGCAGCGCCGATCCCCCGTCGGCGGGCGCCACGAGCAGCCCGTCGATCCGCCGGTCGAGCAGGGTCCGTATGTGGTGGTCCTGGACTGTGGGCCGTTCACCGGCGTTCCCGATGATCACGCTGTAGCCGAGCGTGCGCGCCTCTTCCTCGACGGACCGGGCGAGTTCGGTGAAGTACGGATTGAGCACATCCGGGATCACCAGACCGAAGGTGCGCGTCTGATCGGTGCGCAGCGAACGGGCCACCGCGTTCGGCCGGTACCCGAGCGACTCGACGGCGGTCAGCACTCTGGCCCGCGCGCCGGCGCTCACCGAGGGATGCGCGTTCAGCACCCGCGACACCGTGGCGACCGACACCCCCGCCACGGCGGCGACATCCTTGATCCCCGCCATGAGCCGACCCACCTCCCCTCGGACGACCTCGATGGAATCGATTACATCGCCCCGTACGGGGGATTGGAATCGATTACACGAACCGAGGGCAAGGGGTACGAGGCCCACGCAACCCAATCGTGACCGGCGCCCCTCGGAGGGCACGAAAACGGCTTGCCGCGCGGGGCGACGAACCCCCTAGCATCCGCCCATGACCGAGGACAGCACGCTCACGGGTGACGGGCACGGCACGGCGGACGGCAGACGGCTCTCCTGGCGGGCCGGGCCGATCGGCCTCGCGGCCCTCGACCCGGACGACGCGGAGTTCCTGCACGACCTGCGGTCCGACCCCGTCAACGCCCACCACCTGGGCATCTGGCCGCGTGCGCGCACCTCGGTGCGTGAACGGATCGAACGCGACCTGGACGACGACGATCGCGACGACTTCCTCGTCCTCCTGCCCGACGGCACCCCCGTCGGTCATGTGGCGCTGACCGGTCAGAACCTGGTCGACGGCACGGCGGAGGTCGAGCTGATGCTCGCCGCCCGGCATCGCGGACACGGCCATGGCAGGGCCGCCCTCGACGCCGTGGTGGACCTCGCGTTCGGGGAACTCCCCATGTACCGGCTCACGGCGGAGACCCACACCGACAACGCCCCCGCGCTCGCCGTCCTGGCCACGTCAGGCTTCACCCAGGAGGGCGTCCTCCGCGCCGCCTGTCTCCATCGCGGCCGTCGCCTGGACGTCGCCGTGTGCGCGCTGCTCCGCCCCGAATGGGAGACGCTGGCCCGGCCGCGCGCCTGGGACGCCTGAACGTCCGACGCCCCGCGCGGTACGGGACCGTCACCGCCGACCGCCCCCGGACCTCAGCCCTCCGCCGTGCCGCTGGACCGGGTGAAGCGGACCCAACGGCAGCTCCAGTCGTCGTCCACGGAGGACCACTGTGCGCCGTACTGCTCCTCCTGGGACATGTACCGGCCCCGCGTCCCCTCGTGCCCTCCGCAGGTGACCCGATAGGTGCCCGGAGTCACCCACAGCACGGTGCCGAGTCCCACCTGGCCGTCCACGTTGAGCGGCACAGGGGGGTGCAGCCGGGCCAAGGCGCCGAGTGTGGCGGCGCGTTCCTGGGGCGTCGCGTAGGAGCCCGTCTCGTCGGCGCCGACCGCCGCCCAGGCGACGACGGCCCGCCCGCTGGGGAACACGACCTCACCCATGTCGCTCTCCTCAGCCGCGGAGGCACCCGCCGCACGCCGCCGGGGCGCGGCCGACCGGCCCGACGGAAGCCAGGAACGCAGGAGCAGAAAACCGTCACTCTCCGAGCCGCCCGCAGCGGCACCCCGGGACGGTGACAGAGCCACCTCGGCGCGGCCCTCACCGTCCATCTCCCAGACGAGGCCCACATGTTCCGTGCCGTCGCCGAAGCCCAGGAGAGCCGCTTCGAGGTCGTCGTCGTCCGTGTGGACCGCGGCCAGGGCACGGGCGTAGTCGCAGCCCGGGAGCAATGCGTAGGCGGAGTCGTGCACCGCGCCGCCCCACTCGGGGAAGGCGGCGAGGTCGCAGACGAGGAGCGGCCCACCCAGGGAACCGACTGTGGAGGACGTCCACATGTACGCGGTCCGAGCCGGGGAGTCCATGGCGCTCATGTAGGTCGACCACCGATCAGTGAGGAACCGCGGGAAGCGGGGGACGGGAGGCAGTGTGAGCCGTCGAAGGACCGGGCCGGCCCGGCCCCTGGTGCGCGTTGTACGCGGTCCGGTCGGCGCACGCCTGGTGCGGCGCGAGTGCGTGCATGGCGTCTCGACGCGGGCGGGAAGGGCGTCGCGACATGGGCGGGAAGGGGCAGACCCGCCCCAACTACCGCTCCAGCGCCTCGATCCCCGCCCGCCAGGCCGCCGTCAGGTCGGCGCCCTCCGGGAACCGTCCCCGGATCTCCAGGATCACCATGCCGTGCGCGAACGCCCAGACCGCGCGGGCCTTGTCCATGTCGAAGTCGCAGGCGCGCAGCAGCGGCATCGCCGCCCGCTCCTCCACTCCCTCGGGCAGCGCGTGCCGTGGCAGCGGCCCCTCGGTGGCGAGGCAGTACAGGTGCGGATGGGTGAGGGCGTCCGCGCGGTAGGCGTCGGCGAGGGCGGTGAGGAGTGTGGACCCACCGGAGGGGGACCGTGCGTACCGCTCCTCCGCCGCTTCCAGCGCCTGCGCCGTCTCGACCAGACCGAGGGCGATCAGTTCCACCTCCACGGCCGCCTTGTCCGGGAAGTGCTTGTACAGGGAGGGCGCCTTGATGCCGAGTTCGTCGGCGAGCGCGCGCATGGTGAGCGCGGCGGGCCCGGACTTCTCGACCAGGCCCCGCGCGGCGTCCACGATCTCCCTGCCCCGGGGCGTGAGCCGGGACGCGGGGCCGGAAGCACCGGAGGGGTCGCCCTGGGCACGGTTCGCTGTGCTCCGCCGCCGCTCAGCCACGCTGGAAACCGTCCTTCGTCCGCAGTCCGTACCCGAAGGCGCGATCGTACGAGATGTGCGCGAGCCAGCCGCACAGCGCCGCGAAGAGCGGTGCCCACTCCTTGGGCGCGGTGAAGGAGTACAGCACGGCGAGGCTGAACGGGATCACCGCGCGGTGCGCCAGGTTGTAGAACGGCACCGCGCGGGGCGCCAGCCGGCCCTTGGTCAGCCGGGCGCTCTCCCGCGCCGAGATCAGCAGGGTCAGATCCGGCGCCAGCAGGAACAGCACGGCCATGACGATCGCCGCCGTGCCGTGGTTGATGCCCTCCAGGACCGCGAAGGCCGTCCAGAAGAGCGCGGCGGCGAACCACAGCGCCCTGCGCGCTCCCTTCAGCGCGGAGGCGCCGCCGGGGGAGGGGGCGAGGTCCGGGGTGGACGCGGGGGCGGTCGGGGTCTGGAGCGGGCTGGTGAGTGTGGGCGTCGACTGCATGAGCGGGGCCTGCCTTCCTGGCGATCAGTGGCTAACGCTGTTAGCTACACCGTAAGGCTAACGCTGTTAGCTGTCAACGGGTGGGTCGCGCACCCGGCAGGACGGCACAGGGACGGCGCAGGCCGCGGGACGCGCCCTTGTGCGAACATGCCGGGGACCGCTCCTCCGGAAGGGCTCACTGATGCTCGGCATGGTTCTCTGGGACGTCCGCTTCCGCGCTTCGACGCGAGAGCGGTACTGACAGCGGCGGCGACCCACAGCCCACCCCGCCCCGCACCACCCCGCTCCTCGTCGAAGTGCTCTTCGTGCCCCGCACGTTCGATCACGTCCGATCACGAGGAGTACACCCGTGTCCACGATCCGCTGGACCGAGCACAACACCCCGCACAGCGCCCGCTGGCACTCCGAGAACGGCACCCCGCCCCCCACCCGAACCGTCCTCGCCGACGACCGGACGACAGCCGACGACGCCCACCGCCACGCCCGCCGTGGAACGGCCCTCCTGTGGCGCGGCGACTTCCACAACGCCCGGCAGCTCCTGCGCGCCATGGGCCGCCGCGCCGACCCCGCACCACGCCCGTTCAGCGGGCCCCTGACCGACGCCTTCCACCGTCAGCGACACACGGCCGCCCACCGCGCCCGCGTCCTGGGACGGCTCCTGGTGCTGCTGGACGAGGACCACGCCCTGACCGCCGTACGCCGGGCCCCCGATGTCCGCCGGGCCTGCCAGGAGGCGTACGGCCCGTCCACAGGGCCGATGGTGGTCTCCCTGCGCGAACTGCTCGGAGTGATCGGCGCCCACCAGTGGCGGCTGAAGGGGATCGACGTCCCGGCACTCGGTGCGCGCATCCACCCCCACTACGGCGTGTTCGCGCCGACCCGGAGCGAGTACGTCGACCTGGTGGCGCGCGCTCCCCTGCCCCCGACCCTCCGCAACGCCTCTGCCACCGGTAAGGCTTTCGACCTGGGCACCGGAACCGGTGTCCTGGCCGCGCTGCTGGCCCGCCGAGGCGTCCCCCATGTCACGGCCACCGACATCAGCCCCCGCGCGCGGGCGTGCGCCCGGGACACCGTCCAGCGGCTCGCCCTGACCGGTCAGGTCGAGGTGACCGGCCCGGACCTGTTCCCCGACGGCCGCGCCGACCTCGTCGTCTGCAACCCGCCCTGGCTCCCGGCCCGGCCGACCAGCCCCCTCGAACAAGGCGTCTACGACCCGGACGGCACCATGCTGCACGGCTTTCTCGCCGGACTCTCCGCCCACCTCCGCCCGGCGGGCGAGGGCTGGCTCATCCTGTCCGACCTCGCCGAACACCTCGGTCTGCGCACCCGCCGACAGGTGCTCGACGCCATCGCTGCGGCAGACCTGCGCGTCGTCGCCAAGACCGACGTCAGACCCCGGCACCCACGCGCCAGGAACACCACCGACCCGCTCCACGCGGCACGGGACGCGGAAACCACGTCCCTATGGCGCCTGACCCCGAGGAAGTGACCCGGCGTGTCCCGTGTCCTGTGGGCACCTCCCTGACACCCGCAGGACACAGGACACAGGACACAGGACACGGGGCACGGGACACGGGCAACCAATAGTCGGCACGGGCGATGACCATGCCGAGCCCGCGCCCGCCTTCCCGCTCCGCCGCGATCCGGGCCAACGGCTCAGGTGGGCAAGCTGGTTCGGGGTCATTGTCCCAGGCGTCCGACCCATACGGCGTGCCCGACCCACACGCCGCCCTGCTCATCCCGGCGCACCCGTAGCGTGGCGGACCCGTACATGTGCCGCACAGCGTTCGACACCAACTCGGCGGCGAGCAGCTCGCCGGTGTCCACCAGCCCTCTCCGCGTCCCCAGGTCACCCACCCTCGTAGCGGTCAGCTGTCCGGGTGAGCGGGAGTACGCGGTCTCTGAACCCAGCCCGTCCTGCACCTCGTTGCCCTAGTCACGTGGTCGACTCGGGGGCAGCGACTGTGATGCGTGACGGGGACCACGTGCGGTGGAACTCGATGACCGGACCTGGAGACCGTCTCAGGTGGTGCCTCCGAGGCCGATGACTGGAGCTGGTGGTCTTGCCGAAGCAGTTGCCGTTCGACCGGCCTGATCCGACGAGGGTGGCGCCGGAGTTCCGTGAACTCCAGATGTCCGGCCCGATCGCGAGAGTCCGCACGTTCGCCGGGCATCCCGCCTGGCTGGTGACACGGCGCGACGACGTCATCCGCATGCTCTCGGACGACCGTTTCGGCCGGGTGCACCCCGACCCCTTCTCGGCTCCGGTCCTGTCCGCGATCGGACAGTTCTACGGGCCGCAGGGCACCGACCACGAACGGCTCGAGGCGGAGTTCCGCATCCTGCGGCGCGTCACGCCAACACTCTGTCCGCGCATCGGGTCCGGACGCTGAGGCCCCGGATCGAGGCCCTTGTGGGCCGCCGGCTGGACCAGGTTGCCGAGGCCGGTGCGCCGGCCGACCTGCACGCCCTGCTCGCCGAGCCACTGCCCGTAGAGGTGGTCTGCGAACTTCTCGGCGTGCCGTTCGCCGACCGCGAGGACTTCCAGCTCTGGACGGCGGATGTCGGCCACCTGTCCGAGCCGGCCCGCGTCTGCGAGGCGCTGGTCCACCTGAACGACTACATGCGCGCGCTGATGGCACGCAAGCGCACCGAGCCCGCCAAGGACGCGCTCACCGACCTGGTCCAGGCCCAGGCCGATGGAGTCATCAGCGAAGACCTCGCGGTGCTGTGGTCCGTCGCGCTGCTCTTCGCCGGCCACGCCACCACCGTGACCCGGATCGGCACCGGTGTGCAGTACCTTCTCAGCCACCCCCAACAGCGCCGGGCGATGCTGACCAGCCCGGAACTGCTCGCGGCGACCGTGGAGGAACTCCTGAGGGTCAGCCAACCGGACCTGGGCCTGGTATGGCGGTGGGCCCGCACCGACGTCGACTCCCCGGACGGCCGGATCAACGCCGGTGACCTGGTGCTGTTCGCCCAGGGCCCGGCCTGCCTCGACCCGACCGCCTACCCGGAACCCGACCGGTTCGACATCCACCGCGCCCAAGGCCAGCACACCGCCTTCGGCGCCGGACCCCACCTCTGCGTGGGAGCCGCCCTCGCCCGGCTGGAACTACAGGTCGTCTTCGACATGCTGTTCCGCCGCTTCCCCGGGCTCCGCCTGGCCGTGCCGGAGCAGGACCTGCGGTGGCAGGACTGCCAGCTGACCGGCGGACTGCTCGAACTGCCCGTCACCTGGTGATGTCCGCCGCCCGCGTGGCCGACAGAGGGGGCTCCACGGGCGGGCGGCTGCGCCCCGGGGGCACTCGGTGGGCCCCGACGTTCCTCAGCCGCACACCACGAGTCGGGTCGAGTCGAATCGATCGTCGTGTTGGTGCCGTCGACCGACCAGACCGTGCACGGTCAGGGTCAGACGCAGGGTCCGACGGCACATCGTGACCGCTCTCAGGTCGTTGGGGATGCGGAGCGCGCAGTCCCCGGTTCCGGCATGGGCCACCAACTCCGGTGAGATGTAGGGGATTTCGCGCACAGCGACATCTCGCGCCGCACTGGCGGGGCGAGGCGACGCCCCTCCCCTGCGTGATCGAAACCTCACTGAGGGTAGGGGTATCGTGATACGCAACGCAAGCCGATCGCGGAAACCGCACCCCGAAGAGGAGAAGTGACCCATGGTCCAGAGGCGCGAGCCGACGGCACGTCAGATGCGCCTGGGCGCGGAGTTGCGCCGACTGCGCGAGGCGGTCGGACTCAACACCGTCGAGTCGGCGGCGCTGCTCGGAGTGAAGCGGGCCCAGATCACCCACATCGAGCTGGGCATGGTCGGGGTGAGTGAGGAGCGGCTACGACGGTTCGCCTCCCACTACGGCTGCGCCGACGCGGAGTTCATCGACGCGCTCGCCGCCATCGCCACCGACCGGACCCGGGGGTGGTGGGAGGAGTACCGGGGGTTACTGCCGACGCCGTTCCTGGACCTCTCCGAGCTGGAACACCACGCACGGGTGCTGCGCCACGTAGCCGTCCTGTATGTGCCCGGTCTGCTCCAGACGGAGGACTACACGCGGGCCGTCTTCTCTGCGAGGCTCCCGGAGCTGACCCCGGAGGAGCTGGAACTGCGTGTCCAGCACCGCAAGGCCCGTCAGCAGGTCACTGTCCCGTACGAAGCCGTGCTACATGAGGCGGCTCTGCGCATCCGGGTCGGCGACCGGGCGACGTCGAAAGCTCAGCTCGCCCAGCTCCTGGAACTCTCCACGGCGGACCACATCACCCTGCGTGTCATCCCGTTCGACCTGGACGGCTTCGCCAGGGCGTCCAGCACCATGACCTATGTGGAGGGCCCTGTGCGCAGGTTGGACACGGTGGTCAGGGACGCGCCCCATGGCGCGGGCCTCCTGGACTCCGCAGCGGAGTTGAGCGGCTATCGAACGCGCTTCCTCAAGGTGGAGGCCGTATCGCTCGAGTCGGACCGATCGCGGGATCTCATCCACCGTCTGACGAAGGAGCTGTGATGCACTCGACGGTCACCGGCATGAACTGGCGAAAGTCGTCCTACTCGGGCGAGGGCGACGGCAATGAGTGCGTCGAGGTCGCCACCACTCCCACCCGCACCGCCGTCCGCGACTCCAAGCATGTCGGGCACGGCGCCCTCACCTTCCCCCGGGCAGCGTTCGCCGCCTTCCTCCAGACCTTCGCGGAATCCAACAGAACCTGAGGTCAGGCCGATTGTCAGTGGGGTGTGTCAGGCTTGCCGCATGACTGACGACCGCACTGTCCGAACGGCGCGCGGCCGACGGACACCAAGTCCGTCGGCCACGCCTCCAGCGACCCCCGTGACCGTCGGGCAGTCGGTCAGCGGACCCGGTCGTAGACCATGGCCAGCTCCCCCGACTCACCCCGCTCCTGCGCCGCGAGTCGCCAGCGCGTGCCGGGCAGACCGTCCTCGAAGAGCCGGCCTCCACCCCCGGTGATCTCGGGGAACACCATCAGATAGAGCCGGTCCAGCAGATCCGCCGCGAGCAGCGGCTTGATGATGCTCGCGCTGCTGTTGACCAGGATGTCGCCCGCCCCGTCCGCCGTGTCCGCCTTGAGTCCGGCGACGACCTCCGGGACGGACCCGCTCACCACCCGGGCCCGTTCCCATGGCGCCGCCGCCAGCGTCGTGGAGAACACCACCTTCTCCGTGTCGACCAGCCACCGCGCATAGCCCCGGTCCCGCGCGTCCGCACTCTCGTCCGCCGCGACCGAGGACCAGTACCCGAGGAACCCCTCGGCGTTGACCCGCCCCAGCACCGCCGTGGTCGCGGTCTGCCAGATCCGGGTCATCTGATCCCGCGCGACCTCCGAGGTCACGTACGGGGCGAACGCGGCGAAGTCATGTGCCCCGCCCGGCCCGTGATACCGCCCGTCCAGACTCAGCCCCAGATTCGCCGTCACCAGACGCCCGCCCGTGTTCCCACTCATGTCCCGACTCCCTCAGCTCTGCTCGATACCGGTGCCGGACCCGTGTGCGGAACCGGCACCATCCGTCCCCTCATCGGCCGCGACCGCCGCCGCCAGCTTCTCCAGACTCTGCGCGAAACCGATCTCGATCCCGGCGACGAAATCCGCCGCCTCGACCGTCGAATCGGCCAGCCGCCATCGCACCTCCAGATCCGTACCGGCGTCCGTCGCCCGCAACTCCATGTCCACCTGGGCCGTGAAGGCGACCCGCCCGTCGGGCAGCAGCGGAGAGCTCCGGTAGGTCAGCCGCTCACCACGGCGTACGACCTCCACGACCCCCTCCGCACGCCCCACCACCGCGTCCGAACCGTCCGTGTCCTCCACGTCCCGGTACTCCTGGACGATCCGCCCGCCCGGCCACGCCTCGAAGACCAGCTCGGAGATCCGCAGATCGTCCGGGACCCACCAGCGCGCGAGCAGCGCCACCTCGGTCAGATACCGCCACACCACTTCCGGCCGCCCGGCGAACGACCGCGCGAAAGCGAAGGAGCGCCCATCCGCCCACCCCGCCCCCCGTACGGCCGCCAGCCGCTCCGCATCGACGCTGCGCCCATAGCGCTCGTACGTCTCCTGCGAGCCGCCGATCCCGCCGACACCGCCGACCCCGGGTCGCGCCGCCGCCCCGCCGCCGTCCACCGTGTCGGCCAGCCGGACCAGCGCCGTCGCCAGGTCCCGCAGCGGCGCGGACCGCAGCGCGTAGACCCGCCGCTGTCCACTGCGCCGCGAGGTGACGATCCCGGCCCGCTCCAGCGTCTGGAGGTGCTTGGTCGTCTGCGGCTGCCGCGCCCCGGCGAGCTGCGCGAGCACACCGACCGGGCGTGGCCGCTCGGCCAACAGCGTCACCAGCCGCCAGCGCGCCGGGTCGGCGAGCGCGGTGAGGAGTTCATCCATGACTGAAGCATTCCCTAAGACGAATATTCGTGTCAAGGAATATGTGAGGGCGGACCTATGACGGGATTCCATGACGCACATCAAGGACGGCACACATCCACGACGGCGCATCCAGGGCGGCACATCCACGACGACGCACGGGCGACGACCCATCCACGACGGCACATCCAGGGCGGCGCATCCACGAAACGACGCACCGGCGACGACACATCCACGAACGACGCATCCACGAAGGGCGCACGCGCATCCCCGCCCGCCCGCCGGAGTTATCCACAGCCCCACCACCGCTGTCAGCGCCCGGCGGTACTGTCGATCGCATGGCTCACCAGGCGGGGAACCCCACGACCGAGCACCGGTTCGCCGTGCTCGAAGGCGTGTTGGAGCGGATCACATACGCCAACGAGGACAACGGCTACACGGTCGCGCGGGTCGACACGGGCCGTGGCGCGGGCGATCTGCTCACGGTCGTCGGCGCGCTGCTCGGCGCACAGGTGGGGGAGTCGCTGCGGATGGAGGGCCGCTGGGGCTCCCACCCCCAGTACGGCAAGCAGTTCACCGTGGAGAACTACACGACGGTGCTGCCGGCCACCGTCCAGGGCATCCGCCGCTATCTGGGCTCGGGGCTGGTCAAGGGCATCGGACCGGTCTTCGCCGACCGCATCACCCAGCACTTCGGCGTCGACACCCTGAAGATCATCGAGGAGGAGCCCAAGCGGCTCATCGAGGTGCCCGGCCTCGGCCCCAAGCGCACCCGGAAGATCGCCGACGCCTGGGAGGAGCAGAAGGCGATCAAAGAGGTGATGCTCTTCCTCCAGACCGTGGAGGTCTCCACCTCCATCGCCGTACGCATCTACAAGAAGTACGGCGACGCCTCCATCTCGGTCGTCAAGAACCAGCCCTACCGGCTGGCCGCCGACGTGTGGGGCATCGGCTTCCTCACCGCCGACAAGATCGCCCAGTCCGTCGGCATCCCGCACGACAGCCCGGAGCGCGTCAAGGCGGGCCTCCAGTACGCGCTTTCGCAGTCCACCGACCAAGGGCACTGCTTCCTCCCGGAGGAGCGGCTGATCGCCGACGCCGTGAAACTGCTCCAGGTGGACACCGGCCTGGTCATCGAGTGCCTCGCCGACCTCGCCGCCCCGCCCGAGGACAGCGAAGACCCCGGTGTCGTACGGGAGTCGGTCCCCGGCCCGGACGACGGCGGGGCGCCGGTCACGGCCGTCTACCTGGTGCCGTTCCACCGCGCGGAGCTGTCCCTGTCCGCGCAGGTGCTGCGGCTGCTGCGCACCGACCAGGACCGGATGCCCGCCTTCCGGGACGTGCCCTGGGACAAGGCACTGACCTGGCTGAAGGGGCGTACGGGCGCGGAGCTGGCGCCCGAGCAGGAGGCCGCCGTCCGGCTGGCGCTGACCGAGAAGGTCGCGGTGCTCACCGGCGGTCCCGGCTGCGGCAAGTCGTTCACGGTCCGCTCGATCGTGGAGCTGGCCCGAGCCCGCAAGGCGAAGGTGGTGCTGGCCGCGCCCACCGGCCGGGCCGCCAAGCGGCTCGCCGAGCTGACCGGCGCCGAGGCGTCCACCGTGCACCGCCTGCTGGAGCTGAAGCCCGGCGGGGACGCCGCATACGACCGGGACCGGCCGCTGGACGCGGACCTGGTGGTGGTGGACGAGGCGTCCATGCTGGATCTGCTGCTCGCCAACAAGCTGGTCAAGGCCGTACCGCCGGGGGCGCATCTGCTGTTCGTGGGGGATGTGGACCAGTTGCCGAGCGTCGGCGCGGGGGAGGTGCTGCGGGATCTGCTGGCCGACGGGTCACCGGTCCCGGCGGTCCGGCTCACCCGGGTCTTCCGGCAGGCCCAGCAGTCCGGGGTGGTGACCAACGCGCACCGGATCAACGCGGGGCAGCATCCGGTGACGGACGGTATGAAGGACTTCTTCCTCTTCGTGGAGGACGACACGGAGGAGGCCGGGCGCCTCACCGTGGATGTGGCCGCCCGTCGTATTCCGGCCAAATTCGGCTTCGATCCGCGGCGGGACGTCCAGGTGCTCGCGCCCATGCACCGGGGACCCGCGGGGGCGGGCACCCTCAACGGGCTCCTCCAGCAGGCCATCACCCCCGCACGCCCCGACCTCGCCGAGAAGCGGTTCGGCGGACGCGTCTTCCGCGTCGGCGACAAGGTCACCCAGATCCGCAACAACTACGAGAAGGGGGAGAACGGCGTGTTCAACGGCACCGTGGGGGTGGTCACCTCGCTCGACCCGGTCGACCAGCGGCTCACGGTACGGACCGACGAGGACGAGGAGGTTCCGTATGAATTCGATGAACTGGACGAATTGGCGCACGCCTACGCGGTGACCATTCACCGCTCCCAGGGGAGTGAATATCCCGTCGTGGTGATCCCCGTCACCACGGGAGCATGGATGATGCTTCAGCGGAACCTGCTCTACACGGCGGTCACCCGGGCGAAGAAGCTGGTCGTCCTCGTCGGTTCGCGCAAGGCGATCGGCCAGGCGGTGCGTACGGTCTCGGCAGGTCGCAGATGTACGGCGCTCGACTTCAGACTCGCGGGGTCCTGACCCGGCGGCGCCCTGGGAGCCCTTCGGGGCCTCTTAGGGCCGTGGCCCTGCCCAGCCGGGGGCCCGCCGAAAGATGATCGATCAAATGAGTCACAAAGGTCACAGACCACTTCCGGATGCCGGATCGAGCGGGCAGGATGGCAAGTTGGCGGCACTGAGTGCCGTCAATAAGCCCAATGGTCGACCCCGAGTGCACTCTCCTGCGCCAAATGGGGGATGGTAGAGACAGTCAGGGCACCTCGAAGATGAGGCACTACGTCGGTGAGGGAAGACGTGAGCGACAACTCTGTAGTACTGCGGTACGACGGCAGCGAGTACACCTACCCGGTGATCGACAGCACCGTCGGGGACAAGGGCTTCGACATCGGGAAGCTGCGTTCCCAGACCGGGCTGGTGACCCTGGACAGCGGCTACGGCAATACCGCGGCCTACAAGTCCGCCATCACCTATCTCGACGGTGAGCAGGGCATCCTCCGCTACCGCGGCTACCCGATCGAGCAGCTGGCCGAGCGCTCCACCTTCCTGGAGGTCGCCTATCTGCTGATCAACGGCGAGCTGCCCACGGTCGACGAGCTCAGCGTGTTCAAGAACGACATCACCCAGCACACCCTGCTGCACGAGGATGTCAAGAACTTCTACAAGGGCTTCCCGCGTGACGCCCACCCGATGGCCATGCTGTCGTCCGTGGTCTCGGCGCTGTCGACCTTCTACCAGGACAGCCACAACCCGTTCGACGAGAACCAGCGCAACCTCTCCACCATCCGGCTGCTCGCCAAGCTCCCGACCATCGCCGCGTACGCGTACAAGAAGTCGATCGGTCACCCGTTCGTCTACCCGCGCAACGACCTCGGCTACGTCGAGAACTTCCTCCGGATGACGTTCTCGGTCCCCGCGCAGGAGTTCGAGCTGGACCCGACGGTGGTCTCCGCCCTCGACAAGCTGCTCATCCTGCACGCGGACCACGAGCAGAACTGTTCGACCTCCACGGTCCGCCTCGTCGGCTCCTCGCAGGCGAACATGTTCGCCTCCATCTCGGCCGGTATCAGCGCACTGTGGGGCCCGCTGCACGGCGGCGCCAACCAGTCCGTGCTGGAGATGCTCGAAGGCATCCGCGACACGGGCGGTGACGTCGACACCTTCATCCGCAAGGTGAAGAACAAGGAGGACGGCGTCCGCCTGATGGGCTTCGGCCACCGGGTCTACAAGAACTTCGACCCGCGCGCCAAGATCATCAAGGCCGCCGCGCACGATGTCCTCTCCGCGCTCGGCAAGTCCGACGAACTGCTGGACATCGCGCTGAAGCTGGAGGAGCACGCGCTCTCCGACGACTACTTCACCGAGCGCAAGCTCTACCCGAACGTCGACTTCTACACCGGGCTGATCTACCGGGCCATGGGCTTCCCGACCGAGATGTTCACGGTCCTGTTCGCCCTCGGCCGGCTCCCCGGCTGGATCGCCCAGTGGCACGAGATGATCAAGGAGCCGGGCTCCCGCATCGGCCGCCCGCGCCAGATCTACACGGGCGTCGTCGAGCGCGACTTCGTACCGGTCGAGGCGCGCTGAGTGACCCGCCTCACGCGGCCATGACGACCGGCCCTTGAGAAGAACGCCCCCGGGCCCCGTACTCCACGGTGAAGAGGAGTACGGGGCCCGTCGCGTGGAGCCGGTTCGGAGGCGGCGAGTGGGAGCGGCGGGCGGTACAGGCACGGCGGTAAGGGCTGTTACGGCCGTGGCGGTCGAGTGCCGGGAGAGGGTGGGGTGATGGTGAGGTCCGCGCGGTTCCCGGCACGGCAGAAGGCGCCCCGGCACGCCAGTCCCCCCACGGGCCGACGACCAGGGCGCCTTCCCATGTCCCGGTGCGGATTCCCCCCACGGGATCCGGCCGGGCGTCTCTGAGGACCAGCGCCTGAATTCGCTGTCGTGGGCACAACGAGCAAAACTCGCCGTACCCGGGTGCCGCCACAAGGCGGCTGTGCGGTTGTGCTGAGCAGTTGTGTTCCTGCGGTGGTGCTCGATGGTGCTCGGTGGTGCCGTGCGGTGATGCGGCGCGCGATCCGGCCACCGGAGCGGCCGGTGCATCTGCCGGGACAGCGCACGCTGGGAGGGCCGCTCAAAGCTCCCCGGTGTACGTGTCCCGGCAACGCAATTCCGAGGAAGTCCCCCAAGACATCCTCAGACGCCATCCGACGCCCCCCAAGACGCCGTCTGACATCGTCAACTTAGACCTTCGAACCCCTTCGATGGTTACGTTCGCATCACTGTGATCTGCGTCTCTTGCATATGTCCCGTTTGCTACGCAAGAGGCCCGATGGGGTGAACGGGTTCCAAGCGTAAGGAAGATGCGCGAGCCTTGTGAAGAGCTTATGTGAGGGTCGCGCCGGACTCCAGAGGGACCCAGGTCACGACTTCGGCGAACCGTCGGTAACTTCCTCGCGGACTGACCCGCGGTTCAACGGAACGTACGTGATCGCGGTCTGTTCGTCACCGCGAACGCGGACTGTGAACGACGGCGGATCGGCTGTGAACAAGACCGGCCGGGGGACGCCCCCCGGCCGGTGTGCTCGGCTGAGTCGCCGGGTGCCGGACATGGCCGACGCAATGACCGGAACACCCGGAACACCCGGAACGACAGGAACAGCCGGAATAGCTGGAACGGTCGGAATAACTGGAACGGCCGGAATGGTCGGCTGTCAGGCGCGGCCGGCCAGCTCGTACCCGGCCTCGTCCACCGCGGCGCGGACGGCCTCCTCGTCCAGCGGGGCGGCGGAGACGACGGTGACCTCGCCGGACGAGGCGACGGCCCGCACCGAGCTGACGCCCGCGAGCTGGGAGATCTCCTCGGACACGGCCCCTTCGCAGTGCCCGCAGGTCATTCCGTTCACCTGGTAGACGGTGGTGACGGAGCCGGTGGTGTCGGTCTGGGTGGTCATGTCGTACTCCTCGTCGAAGCGGGTGACGTATGGGTCGGGTGGGGCAGCCGTGGCCTCCAGCGGGTCACGACACCACTCACTGTATACCCCTAGGGGGTATTTCTCCAAGAGGGGTCCCGCCGGGTGAGCGACCGGGCCCAGACCAGTCCCAGCAGCGCCACCACGACCATGCCGCCGACCGAGAAGACCGTGAACAGATGCTGCTGCCCGGCGGTCGGATGCGGGATGTAGCCCTCCGCGAACAACGCGCGCTGCAACCCGGTCTCCGTCAGCAGCGTGACCAGCCAGACCGCGATCCCGTGCGTCGAGTCCCACAGCGCGTGCAGCGCCGACACGCCGAGATACGTCCACACGACCGGCCCCGTGATCCGGAAGCGACCGTCCGGGCGGCGGTACGACAGCAGCACGGCACCGGCGATCGCCGTCCACAGCCCGTGCCCGAACGGGGCCAGCACGCCGCGCAGGATCTCGGTCTCCAGCAGCGCCCGCAGATCGATGCCCCGGGTCGAGACGGCCGCGTTGAAGGCGTATCCGGCGCTCTCCAGGGCGGCGAAGCCGAAGCCCACCGTCGCGCCGAGGACCAGCCCCGCGCGGGTGCCGCGAATCCAGGTCTGGCGGCGCAGCACGAACATCAGCGCGCCGAGCTTCACCGCCTCCTCGATCAGTCCGACGCCGATGAACATCCACAGGGACGGGTGCAGCAGGTAGTACTCCATCACCGAGGCGCCGAGCACGCCGAGCGTGCCGCCGGTCAGGAAGCAGCCGAGGATCACCCCGGCCCCGAGATCACGCCCGTGCCGCTCGTAGGCCCACAGGGCGAAGGTGACCGGCACCAGGAAGCTGCCGAGCAGGATCAGGGTGGGCAGCAGCGTGGTGTTCTTCGTGGCGTATGTGACCAGTGCGGTCAGCACCCACAGGGCGAGCCCGCCCCATAGGCAGCGTTTCCACAGTCCCGCCCGGATCTGCGGCGGGGCCGGTGGCGGCTGCTGCGGACCGGGGATACGGGCTCGGGGTGTGCCGGACGGCGGTGGGGTGTGGGTCACGGTGGGTCCCTCGTGCTCCAGGCTGCCGCACTCCCGAGGCAGCGTTGTCTTTCCCGGTCATGGCCGATTTGTCCGACCCTATGAGGGGTTGGGGCGATGCGCAGGCTGGAGAAGACGGGAGGAGGGTCATGTACGGGGCGTTCCGGTGGTGCCGGGCCCCGGTCCCCGGGTCAGGGGGCCGGGTCGGCGGCGGCCTTCGCGCCGGGCCCGTCGCCGCCAGCGGTGGCGAACGGCTCCAGGTAGCGGATCAGGACCGACTTCAGCTCGGCGACATACGCGTCCCGTTCGGCGCCCTCGCTGGCCAGGACCAGTTCCAGACCGGCCTTGTAGATGCTCAGACAGACGTTGGCGACGCGGGCGATGTCGGCGTGCGCGGCGGTCGGAACGATCGTCACCAGCAGGTCCTCGACCCGGCCGAGCAGCGTCACATGCAGGGCGTCGTGCTCCTCGGCGAACCGGCCCGGGGTGTCGGGGCCGTGCATCAGCGCGTAGAACACAGGGTGCTGGCAGTTGAAGGCGATGAACCGGTCCACGGCCGCGCCGACCATCACCTCCAGCGGGGTGTCCGGCGCGGCCGGGCTGAGGGCCTCGCCGTACGCCTCCCGCATCTCGCGCATCAGCCGCTCGCCCAGCTCGATCGCGATTGCTTCCTTGTTCGGGAAGAACTGGTAGAGCGTGCCCGGCGAGACACCCGCCTCACGGGCGATGGCGTTGGTGCTGGCGGCCGTGTAGCCCGTCGTGGTGAAGACGGTGGCGGCGGCCTCCAGGAGCTGCGCGATACGGCGCTCACCGCGCGCCTGGCGGCGTTTGGGGCGCTCTTCCGGGGCGGCGTCGGGATCGGGGGCGGGGACGGGAGCGCGGGCGGGGGTGCGGGTGGGAGTGGTGTGTGACGACGCGGCGCGCGGTGTGGCGGGGGGTGCGGCTGAGGGTGCCTCTGCCGGGGGCGCGGTCTCTTCCGTCTTCGGGGCGTCCGGGTCGGCCGCCCGACCGGGTGATGTCGGGCCGCCGTCCGGCGCGGGGGTCTTCCGTCGCGCGGCCGACTGGCGCGGTGTCGCGGACTCTTCCGGCGCCGCGTGCTCATCCGCCGTCGTGGACGCGGGTGTGTCGGGCACGAGTTATCCCCAGTTCTCCGAACGCGATTGACAAACGCGAGCGGTCACTCGCATTCTGGTGAAACGCGAGCGATCTCTCGTGTTTGCCAGTCTATTGGCAATGGCAGACCCATGCCGCCTGTCTGCGCTGTCCGCGCACACGCACGTCCGGCACACACCAGCACGGGTCATGGTGAAGGGGACACCGCAGGATGACCGAAGTCAACACGCCACCGCGACCGCCGGGGCCGGGCGGCTGGACCCGGTTCGTCACCGCCCGGCCCCGGCTGTCGCTGCTGGTGGCGCTGGTGATCACCGCGCTCGCGGTGCTGGCCGGCGGTGGGGTCGCCGACCGGCTGAGCAGCGGCGGCTGGGAGGACCCGAACGCCGAGTCGACGTATGCCACCGAGGCTCTGGAGCGTGAGTTCCCGGACTCCCAGCCCAACTTCCTGCTGCTGGTCGACGCCGGAGAGGCGTCCGTGGACGATCCGGCGGTCGCCGCCGAGGCCGACCGGCTGAGACGGCGGCTCGCCGCCGAGGAGGGCGTCACGGGCGTCAGCTCCTACTGGCAGTCCGGTTCCCCCGCCCTGCGCGCCGAGGACGGGCGCGAGGCGCTGATAGCCGCCCGTATCACCGGCGAGGAGAGCGAGGCCAACAAGACCCTGGAGCGCATCGCCCCCGACCTGCGCGGCACCCATGGCCCGGTCGACGTACAGCTCGGCGGCCGGATCTCCGTACAGCACGAGATGCAGACCACGATCCAGGAGGATCTGCTGCGGGCCGAGATGATCGCCCTGCCGGTCACGCTGGTCCTGCTGGTGATGGTCTTCGGCAGCGCGGTCGCCGCCCTGCTGCCGCTCGGCATCGGCATCGTCGCGATCCTCGGCACCAACGCCGTCCTGCGCGGCCTCTCCGAGATCACCGACGTCTCCGTCTTCGCGCTCAACCTCACCACGGCACTCGGCCTCGGCCTGGCCATCGACTACGCCCTGTTCATCGTCCGCCGCTTCCGCGAGGAGCTGGCGGCCGGACACGACCCGCTGACCTCCGTCGGCACCACCCTGCGCACGGCGGGGCGCACGGTCCTGTTCTCCTCCCTCACCGTGGCGGTCTCGCTCGCCGCGATGCTGCTCTTCCCGATGTACTTCCTGCGCTCCTTCGCCTACGCCGGGATAGCGGTGGTCCTGCTGGCCGCCGCCGCGGCCCTGATCCTGCTCCCCGCCGCCCTGCTGCTGCTCGGCCACCGGGTCAACGCGCTGGATCTGCGCCGGCTGCTGCGCCGCGGCCGGACACCCCGGCCGGCGGCCGAGGAGGGCCGGGCGTGGGGGCGCGCGGCGACGCTGGTGATGCGCCGGGCCCCGTTCTTCGCCCTGGGCACCACGGCCGTACTGGTCCTGCTGGGCCTCCCGTTCCTGGGGGTCAAGTTCGGCACGGCGGACGACCGCCAGCTCCCGGCCACCGCCGAGTCCCATGTCGTCCAGCAGCACATCCGCGAGGGCTTCCCCGGCAGCCCCGGCGGCGGGCTCGAAGTACTGGCCCAGGGCGCCGCCACGGAGGCCGAGTACGCCGACTACAAGGAGCGGATCTCGGCCCTGCCCGACGTCCAGCGGGTGGACGGCCCGCTGGTGGCCGGGGACGCGGCGTACTTCACGGTGCTGCCGAGCGGCGAGGCCGTCGACGAGCCCGCCCAGCGGCTGGTGGGCGAACTCCGCGCGGTGGACGCCCCGTTCGACACCAGGGTGACGGGCACGGCGGCGGTCCTGGTCGACGCCAAGGACGCCATCGCCGACAAACTGCCGTGGGGCGTAGCCTTCATCGCCGTCGTCACACTCGTCCTGGTCTTCCTGCTCACCGGCAGTGTGCTCATCCCGATCCAGGCGGTGCTGCTCAACGCGCTCAGTCTCACGGCGATGTTCGGCGCGATGGTGTGGGTCTTCCAGGACGGACACCTCTCCGGTCTGCTGGGCTTCACCAGCCCCGGTTCCATCGAGACCACGGTCCCGGTCCTGATGTTCTGCGTCGCCTTCGGCCTCTCCATGGACTACGGGGTGTTCCTGCTCTCCCGCATCAAGGAGGAGTACGACAGTACGGGCGACCACGAGGGCGCGGTGCGGCACGGTCTCCAGCGCACGGGCGGTCTGATCACGGCCGCGGCGGTCATCCTCGCGGTGGTCCTGATGGCGATCGGCACGTCCAGGGTCACCAACACCAAGATGCTGGGCCTCGGTATCGCCTTGGCGGTGCTGATGGACGCGATGGTGGTCCGCGCGCTGCTGGTCCCCTCGGTGATGCGCCTGACCGGCCGGGCCACGTGGTGGGCGCCGGGGCCGCTGCGGAGACTGCATGAGCGGTTCGGGATGAGCGAGGGCGGGGGTGGGGCGGCCGGTGACGAGAGCGAGGGGAAGGGCGCGCCCGACGCCCCGGACGCCCCGGACGCTCCAGACGCCTTGGATACGCCGGACGCGTCCGAGGAACGGCGGGAGGAGACAGCCGGGCGGAGATAGCGGGGAATGGGGTGAGGGCGCGGGGGAGAGGGGGCGGCGGCTGGGGTGATGCCGGTGACTGCGGGGGACGGGAGCCCGACACCCGTACCGCCCCGCGCCCGCCCCACTCTCGCCCGCCTCACCCGGGCCCACCACGGGCCCCACCTCGGCCCGCCCCGCACCTTTGACCCTCCCTCACCTCCGTGCCACCGACGCCGCGTTACGGTTCGCTCGAAGACCGCCAGGCCCCGGCTCCCGAGCCCCGGCCCGCAGGCCCCTGGCCACCGGCTCAGGTTCCACGCCTGGCGGTCATGGCGGCGACGACGACACGTGGAGCGGCGGATGCGGGCGGTGGTGTTCGAACGGTTCGGGGTTCCGGCCGAGGTGCGGGACGTACCGGAGCCGGAACCGGCGGCGCACGGTGTGGTGGTCCGGGTCGAGGCGACCGGGCTCTGCCGGAGCGACTGGCACGGCTGGCAGGGCCATGATCCGGACATCACGCTCCCACATGTGCCGGGACATGAACTCGCCGGAGTGGTCGCGGCCGTGGGCGACCGGGTGGCCCGCTGGCGGGTCGGTGACCGGGTGACGGTCCCCTTCGTCTGCGCCTGCGGACAGTGCGCCGCGTGTGCCGCCGGGGACCAGCAGGTGTGCGAGCGGCAGACGCAGCCCGGCTTCACACACTGGGGTTCGTTCGCCGAGTATGTGGCGCTGGAGCAGGCGGATGTGAATCTGGTGGCGGTGCCGGAGGGGATGACGTTCGGGACGGCGGCGTCGCTGGGATGCCGGTTCGCGACGGCGTTCCGGGCGGTGGTGCGGCAGGGGCGGGTGTCGGCGGGGGAGTGGGTCGCGGTGCATGGCTGCGGCGGGGTCGGACTGTCGGCGGTGATGATCGCGGCGGCGGCCGGGGCGCGGGTCGTGGCGGTCGATGTGTCGGCGGGGGCACTGGAGTTGGCGCGCGGCGTCGGAGCGGCGCGGTGTGTGGACGCCTCCGGGTCGGCCGACACGGCGGCGCTGGTCCGGGAGGTGACCGGCGGTGGGGCGCATCTGTCGCTGGACGCGCTCGGTTCGCCGGTCACCTGCGCGGCGTCGGTGGACGGGCTGCGGCGCCGGGGCCGGCATGTCCAGGTCGGTCTGCTGCCGTCGGACACCGGGACGACCCCGGTCCCGATGGCCCGGGTGATCGCCCTGGAGCTGGAGATCCTCGGCAGTCACGGCATGGCCGCGCACGACTATCCGGCGATGCTGGAGCTGGTGGGCGCGGGGGTGCTGCGGCCGGAGTCGCTGGTGACGCGGGAGATCGGCCTGGACGCGGTGCCGGGGGCGCTGGAGGCGATGGGGACGGCGTCGGGGGCGGGGGCTGGTGCTGGAGTCGGTGTCGGTGCCGGTGTCGGAGTGACGGTCATCAATCCGCGAAGGTGAGGGCGGAGCGGACCGGGCGCTCCTGACCAGACCGGGCGCTCCTGACCAGCCCTCCACCGTGACCGGGCTCCCTGCCGGCTCACCCCACCGACTCTCCGCCGCCACCGGCCATCCACCCTGACCGGCCCTCTACACCGCCGGGCTCCCGCCCGGGGCTCCCGCCCCGCTCCCTGCCGACTCTCCCAAACGCCCCGCCCCTCACCCCCGCTCACCCCACCCCCCACTTCACCTCGCCCCCGCTCACCTCACTCCCACCAACTCACCTGCCTGCCCCCCACTCACCTGCCCCCCCGCCCACTCCCCCCCACTCACCTGCCCCCCGCCCACTCCCCCCCGCTCACCTCACCCCCCGTCCCGCCGGTTCCGGTTTCCCGGGCGGGCGGCGACCCAGGCGCGGACGGTGTCGGCGTACCAGTACGGCTTGCCGCCCTCGACATGGTCCGGCTCCGGGAGGAGCCCGTGCTTGCGGTAGGAGCGCACGGTGTCCGGCTGCACCCGGATGTGCGCGGCGATCTCCTTGTAGGACCAGAGCCGTCGGTCGGTCATGAGGCGCACCTCCCCGCGCGTGCCGCGGCGGCGGCCCTGGGGCGGCCGACGAGAAAGCCGGGCACTGCGCTGGCGATCACCCACCCTGTGCCCGATCGGCGACACACAGTGAGGACAGAACCGCGGCTGTAGACCGGGTGTGACGGAGAACCTGCGTATACGGGACAGATGTGACACACAGGTGTTGTTTGTGACGGAAGTGATGCAAACGCTCATGGGAAGATCAACCGAGCTTAGAAGTCAGAATGTCCGGACAAAGCATTGACAGGACCACCGGCACGCGACTAGAAACCGGAGTGGGCCGACCCGACGACCGGCCGCAGCCGCACCGGCACGCATCACAGCGCATCGGAGCGGTCGCGGTGACCCGGCGACGCGATGGCGCAGTGAACGCGAAGTGACGCGAAGTGAGCCGCACCGGCGGCACGAAGGGAACTCGATGGCGTACGACCTGATCACCATGGGGCGGATCGGCGTGGATCTGTACCCGTTGCAGACCGGGGTCCCGCTGCCGCAGGTGACGTCCTTCGGCAAGTTCCTCGGCGGTTCGGCGACCAATGTCGCGGTCGCCGCCGCCCGCCTCGGCCGGAGCACCGCCGTGATCACCCGCACCGGGGACGACCCCTTCGGCACCTACCTCCATGAGGAGTTGCGCGGCTTCGGCGTGGACGACCGCTGGGTGACCCCCGTGCCCGGACTGCCCACCCCGGTCACCTTCTGCGAGATCTTCCCGCCGGACGACTTCCCGCTGTACTTCTACCGGCGGCCCAAGGCCCCGGACCTGGAGATCCACCCCGCCGAGCTGGACCTCGACGCGATCCGCGCCGCCCGGATCTTCTGGGTCACCGGCACCGGACTGAGCGAGGACCCGAGCCGCACCGCGACCCTGGAGGCGCTCGCCCACCGGAACCGGTCCGGCATCACCGTCTTCGACCTCGACTGGCGCCCCATGTTCTGGCCCGACCCCGACCAGGCCCGCGCCCACTACACCGAGGCCCTGCGCCACACCACCGTCGCCGTCGGCAATCTGGACGAGGTCGAGATCGCCACCGGAGTCCGCGAACCGCACGCCGCCGCCCGCGCCCTGCTGGCCGCCGGGGTCGAACTCGCCGTCGTCAAACAGGGACCCAAGGGTGTCCTCGCCGTCCACCGCGACGGCACCACCGCCGAGGTCCCGCCGCTCCCGGTGACCGTCCTCAACGGTCTCGGCGCCGGAGACGCCTTCGGCGGCTCCCTCTGCCACGGACTGCTGTCCGGCTGGGACCTGGAGCGGATCATGCGGCACGCCAACGCCGCCGGGGCCATCGTCGCCTCCCGCCTGGAGTGCTCCTCCGCGATGCCCACCCCGGCCGAGGTCGAGGCCGCCCTCACGGCGGGAGCCGTCAAGTGACCAAGCCCCAGGCCCAGCCTCAGCCCCAGGCCCAGCCTCAGTCCGAAAGCCAGCCCCAGTCCGAAAGCCAGCCCCAGTCCGAAAGCCAGGCCCGGCCCCAGCCGCAGCCCCCCACCCGCAGGGAAACCCCCACCACCCCCGCCGACGTGAACGTCGCCCACCTCACCGACCTCCGCACCCACCACCCCGAAGCCATCGCCGAGGCCGCCGCCCGCCGTACCCGACGCCCGCTCGTCGGTCCCAGCGGCCGGCTGATGATCGTGGCCGCCGACCACCCCGCGCGGGGCGCGCTCGGCGTGGGCGACCGCCCGTTCGCCATGGCCAACCGCGCCGAACTGCTCGCCCGGCTCTGCCTCGCGCTCAGCCGCCCCGGCGTGGACGGCGTCCTCGCCACCGCCGACATCCTGGACGACCTGCTCCTCCTCGGCGCCCTCGACGGCAAGGTCGTCATGGGCTCGATGAACCGCGGCGGACTCCAGGGCGCCGCCTTCGAACTGGACGACCGCTTCACCGGACACCGCCCCGCCGACCTCCAGCGCCTCGGCTTCGACGCGGGCAAACTGCTGCTGCGCATCGACTACGCCGACCCGGGCTCGCTCACCACCCTGGAGTCCACCGCCCGCGCGATAGACGCCATGGCGGAACACCGGCTGCCGGTCTTCGTGGAGCCGTTCCTCAGCCGCCGCGACGACGGCGGACGGCTGCGCAACGACCTCTCCGCCGACGCCGTCACCCGTTCCATCGCCATCGCCTCCGGCCTCGGCGGCAGCTCCGCCTACACCTGGCTCAAGGTGCCGGTCACCGACGACCCCGACGACATGGCCCGGGTCATGGAGACCTCCTCGCTCCCCGCCGTGCTGCTCGGCGGAGACGTCGGCAAGGACCAGGACGGGGCGTACGAGAAGTGGCGCGGCGCGCTGCGACTGCCCACCGTGCGCGGCCTCGTGGTGGGCCGTTCGCTGCTGTACCCGGCGGACGGCGACGTGGCCGCCGCCGTGGACACCGCCGTAGGACTCCTGTGAGGCCCACCATGCCCGACGCCCCGAAGCGGCCCGCCACACCCGGCGCCCCGACGCCGCCCACCCCCACCGACCTGCACATCCGCCACGGCGCCACCACCACCCCCGACCACACTCTCGCCATCGACCCGGAGTTGGCCGGCTGGTCGCACAGTGGCCTACGGATCGTCGCCCTGGAGCCGGGCGGCCGTCATACCCTCACCGCCGGTGACAGCGAGTGGATCGTGCTTCCCCTCGAAGGCGGATGTACCGTACGAGTTGGGGACGAAACCCTCCGACTCCTGGGCCGCGACAGCGTGTTCGCGTCGGTCACCGACTTCGCGTACGTGCCCCGCGACGCCCAGGCACAGATCTCCTCCGACGCGGGAGGCCGCTTCGCCCTGGCAGGAGCGAAGTGCGAGCGACGACTCCCCGCCCGCTACGGCCCCGCGTCGGAGGTCCCCGTCGAGTCGCGCGGCAGCGGCGACTGCGCCCGCCAGGTGCGCAACTTCGCCTCCGCCGACGCCTTCGCGTGCGACAAGCTGATCGCCGTCGAGGTGATCACCCCCGGTGGCAACTGGTCGTCGTACCCGCCGCACAAGCACGACGAGCACCGGCCCGGCGTGGAGGCCGAGCTGGAGGAGATCTACTACTTCGAGATCGACGGGCCGAACGGCTTCGGCTACCAGCGGGTGTCCCCGTCCCGCGCGGGCGGCGCGGACGTCCTCGCCGAGGTCCGCTCCGGTGACGCCGTCCTCGTCCCGGACGGCTGGCACGGCCCGTCCATCGCCCAGCCCGGCCACGACATGTACTACCTGAACGTCATGGCGGGCCCGGGGCAGACCCGGGAGTGGCGGATCTGCTTCCACCCCGACCACACGGAGGGATACCGATGACCGCCCCCACCGAACCCGGCACCGGCCCCGGCACCAACACCGGCACCGGCACCGAACCCGGCACCAACACCGCCCCCCGCCCCGCCCCCGCACCCGCCCCCGAACCCGGTACGACCCGCCTCACCGTCGCCCAGGCCCTCACCCGCTTCCTCACCGCCCAGTACACCGAACGCGACGGCGTCCGTCACCGCCTGATCGCCGCCACCTGGGGCATCTTCGGCCACGGCAATGTCGCCGGACTCGGCCAGGCGCTGGTGGAGCACGCCGACACCATGCCGTTCCACCAGGGCCGCAACGAGCAGTCCATGGTGCACGCGGCGGTCGGTTACGCCCGCCAGTCCAACCGCCTCTCCACGCACGCCGTGACCACCTCCATCGGCCCCGGCGCCACCAACCTCGTCACCGGCGCCGCCCTCGCCACCATCAACCACCTGCCCGTCCTCCTGCTCCCCGGCGACACCTTCGCGACCCGCCCCGCCGACCCGGTCCTCCAGCAGCTCGAAGTCCCGTACGCGGGGGACGTGTCGGTCAACGACACCCTGCGCCCGGTCTCCCGCTACTTCGACCGGATCACCCGTCCCGAGGCGCTGATCCCGGCCGCGCTCCAGGCGATGCGGGTGCTCACCGACCCGGTGGAGACCGGCGCGGTCACCCTCGCCCTCCCGCAGGACGTCCAGGCGGAGGCGTACGACTGGCCGGACGACTTCTTCGCCGACCGGGTGTGGACGGTCCGCCGTCCCGGCGCCGACCCCACCGAACTCGCCGAGGCCGTCAGCGCGATCCGGGCCGCCCGCCGCCCCCTGATCGTCGCGGGCGGCGGGGTCCACCACAGCCGTGCCGAGACCGCGCTCGCCGAGTTCGCCGCGGTCACCGGCATCCCGGTCGCCGCCACCCAGGCGGGCAAGGGCTCCCTGGCGTACGACCATCCGCAGGACGTCGGCGGGATCGGCCACACCGGCACCGCCACCGCCGACACGCTGGCCCGCGCCGCGGACCTGGTGATCGGCGTCGGCACCCGCTACACCGACTTCACCACCGCCTCCGGCACCCTCTTCACCGGCGACGGCGTCCGCTTCCTCAACCTCAACATCGCCCCCTACGACGGCCACAAGCTGTCCGGTCTCCCCCTGGTCGCCGACGCCCGCAGCGGCCTCGCGGAACTGACGGAGGCGCTCCTCGTCCACGGCCACCGGGTCCCGGACGCGTACATCGAGGACTACACCCGGGACAAGGCAGCCTGGGAGGAGCGCGTCACCGCCGCCTACACCGCCGACGACCCGGACGCGATCCCCACCCAGCCCCAGGTCCTCGGCGCCCTGGACGCCCTCGCCGACCCCTCCGACGTACTGATCAACGCGGCCGGTTCGATGCCCGGCGACCTGCACAAACTCTGGCGCGCCCAGTCCCCGGACCAGTACCACGTGGAGTACGGCTACTCCTGCATGGGCTACGAGATCCCCGCCGCGATCGGCGTGAAGCTGGCCGCCCCGGACCGCCCGGTGTGGGCGCTGGTCGGCGACGGCACCTATCTGATGCTCCCGACGGAGATCGTCACCGCCGTGCAGGAGAACATCGCCATCAAGCTGGTGCTGATCCAGAACCACGGGTACGCCTCCATCGGCGGACTCTCCGAGGAGACCGGCGGCGAGCGCTTCGGCACCGCCTACCGCTACCGCGCCCCCGACGGCACCTTCGCCGGTGCCCCGCTCCCCCTCGACCTGGCCGCCAACGCCGAGAGCCTCGGCATGTGGGTACTGCGCGCCCGTACCGTCGGTGAGCTGCGGGTCGCGCTCGCCGAGGCCCGCCAGGCCGACACTCCCACATGTGTCTACGTGGAGACCCAAACCTCCGACACAGTGTCGGGAGCGCCCCCCGCCCAAGCCTGGTGGGATGTCCCTGTGGCCGAGACCGCGACCCGACCCTCCGCGATCAAGGCCCGTGAGCTGTATGAACGGCACGTCTCCACCCGACGCCGCCATCTGTGAAGGAGTACTCGGTCATGACGAAGATCGTCAACCACTGGATCGGCGGGAAGACCGTCGAAGGCGCGTCGGGCACGTTCGGGCCGGTCACCGACCCGGCGACCGGCGCGGTCACCACCAAGGTCCCGTTCGCGACGGTGGCGGAGGTGGACGCGGCGGTGGCCGCGGCCAAGGACGCGTTCGCCACCTGGGGCCAGTCCTCGCTGGCCCAGCGCACCACCATCCTGTTCAGGTTCCGCGCGCTGCTGGACGCCCACCGCGACGAGATCGCCGAGCTGATCACCGCCGAGCACGGCAAGGTGCACTCGGACGCGCTCGGCGAGGTGGCCCGCGGTCTCGAGATCGTGGACCTGGCCTGCGGTATCAACGTCCAGCTCAAGGGCGAGCTGTCGACGCAGGTGGCGAGCCGGGTCGACGTGGCCTCGATCCGCCAGCCGCTCGGCGTCGTCGCGGGCATCACGCCGTTCAACTTCCCGGCGATGGTCCCGATGTGGATGTTCCCGCTGGCCATCGCCACCGGCAACACGTTCGTGCTCAAGCCGTCGGAGAAGGACCCCTCAGCGTCCCTGAAGATCGCCGAGCTGCTGGCCGAGGCCGGACTGCCCGACGGTGTCTTCAACATCGTGCACGGCGACAAGGTGGCCGTCGACCGCCTCCTGGAGCACCCGGACGTCAAGGCGGTCTCGTTCGTCGGCTCCACCCCGATCGCCCGCTACATCCACACCACCGCCTCCGCGAACGGCAAGCGCGTGCAGGCCCTCGGCGGCGCCAAGAACCACATGCTGGTGCTGCCCGACGCCGACCTCGACGCCGCCGCCGACGCCGCGGTCTCCGCCGCGTACGGCTCGGCGGGCGAGCGCTGCATGGCGATCTCCGCGGTCGTCGCGGTCGGCGCCATCGGCGACGAACTGGTCGACAAGATCCGCGAGCGCGCCGAGAAGATCAAGATCGGTCCGGGCAACGACCCCACCTCCGAGATGGGCCCGCTGATCACCGCCGCCCACCGCGACAAGGTGGCGTCCTATGTCACCGGCGCCGCCGCCGAGGGCGCCGAGGTGGTCCTCGACGGCACCGGCTACACGGTCGAGGGCCATGAGAACGGCCACTGGATCGGCATCTCCCTGCTGGACAAGGTGCCGACCACCGCGAAGGCGTACCAGGACGAGATCTTCGGCCCGGTGCTGTGCGTCCTGCGGGTGGACACCTACGAGGAGGGCGTGGCCCTCATGAACGCCTCGCCGTTCGGCAACGGCACCGCGATCTTCACCCGGGACGGCGGCGCCGCCCGCCGCTTCCAACTGGAGATCGAGGCGGGCATGGTCGGCGTCAACGTCCCGATCCCGGTCCCCGTCGGCTACCACAGCTTCGGCGGCTGGAAGGACTCCCTCTTCGGAGACCACCACATCTACGGCAACGACGGCACGCACTTCTACACCCGCGGCAAGGTCGTCACGACCCGCTGGCCGGACCCGTCCGAGGCCCCCACGGGCGTGGACCTGGGCTTCCCGCGCAACCACTGAGCACCACACACGAGAACGCCCCCCGCCTTTATGACGGGGGGCGTTCGTATCGCTCATCACAGGGCGCTGGGGGTACCCCCTCCGGGGGTGGGGGTGCCCCCTCTGGGGGAGAACTGCGCGACCAGCCCCCACCGGACCCGCACGCACTCACTGAACGGATGCCACCTCCGCGATCACATCCCGCAACCGCTCCACATACAACCGCATACTCTTCTGCGCCACATCCGTGTCCGGATACCGACTGGCCAGCCACAACCCCTCATGCAGCCGGTTGATCCACACGCACACCTGATCCCCGTACGACACCCGGATCAACGCGTACGCCGACATCGCCGCCCAGTCCCCCGCCCCCGGCAACCCCCGCGCGTCCACGTACGACACGATCGAGTACAGATCGGGCGAGGTAGGCCGAAAATCCGCGCCGAGCAGCCGCAGCACCCGCGCGAGCGGCATCCGCGCCAGCGCCCGGTTCGCGTGCACCTGCTCCCGTACCGCCGCCAGCGCCCCCGTGAAGTCGAGGTCGGCGTCGAGCGCGATCTCGATGGGCGCCCCGCCGACGTACCACCCGACCGACTCCGACCAGCGGGACTTGACCCGGGTGTGCAGCGGCAGCACCGTCCGGTACACGTCCCCCGCGCCCAGCTCCCCCATCTCCCGCAGCACCAGCGCGGTCGCGGCGAGCACCCCGATCCCGCTGCCCCCGTACCGCCGGCAGCGCGCCTCGAACGCGGCGGCGGTCGCCGCGTCCACCAGCGGCTCCCGCATCAGCCGCTGGGTCGGCAGCGGCCCGCCCGCGCCCGGTTCGAGCCCCAGATCGACGGGGAACGACGGCAGCCGCCCGTCACAGCGCCGGATGAAATCCCGCCAGCGCCCGACGATCTCGTGGTCCGCGCCGATCCGGTCGGCGTCCGCCCGCTCGCTCTCGCAGAAGTCGACATAGCTGCCCACCGCCGGTTCCGCCAGCTCCCGCCCCGCCACGGCAGCCGCGTACAGCTCGTGGACCTCGGAGGGGATGCGGTGCAACGAGTAGGCGTCGACATTGCTGTGGTCGAAGGCCATGTAGACCCGGGTGTCGTCGTCCCGGACGACCGCCGCGTAGATCAGATTCGGCCAGCGGAGCGCGTCCGCGGCGACGTCGAAGCGGTCCTGGAGATGCTGGACCAGGGCGTCCGGGTCGGTGAAGTCGCCGACGACCTCCCGGTGCAGGGTCACCGACGCGCGGTCCAGGGTGAAGCGGCGCAGTTCCCCGCCGGACGACTCCCTGAAGCCGCTGCGCAGCGTCTCGTGGCGCAGGGTCCAGCCGCGCAGCGCCTCCTGGAGGGCGTCCAGATCGACCGGACCCGGCAGATCGAAGGCGGTGCCGAGCCAGGTCGGCACGAACAGGCCGTCGTCCCGCACGGATCGGGCCGTTCTGATGTGCGACTCCTGGATGTACGCCGGGGGCCGGGTGTCGTCCGGCAGGCCCGCGGCGGTCGCGACGGTCGCCGGACTCAGCGTCCATTCGACGAGCCGTCCGGGCCGCACCTCGCAGCGCTGGATGTCGGTGATGCGCACGGGAGGTCTCCGTTTCCAAGGGGCCGATCCTTCCAAGGCAAAGCCGTGAGCGGGGAAGACGCCCGGGAATGCCGGTTTCTTCAGCGCATCGAGTGGCCTCCTCGAACGACGGACTGAATACGATCCCGGCCACCGCACCCACCCCGCACCCACCCTGAGCCCACCGCGCGCCCACCCCACGTCCACCCAGCCCCCACCCCACGCCCACCTCACGCCGGTCCCGCCCCCCCCAGGCGCCCGGAAGCTGACACAGAGCTGACAGACAAGCCCCGTACATTGACCCCCATGGATCTTCGACTCCCCGGACTGCGCGGAATACGGCGCTCCCGGCGGTCCCGGCGGCTGCTGGCCGCCGCTGCCGCCGCAGTCGTCGTACTCGCCGGTGCCGGGACCTGGACGGCCGTCGCGTCGGAGGACGCGGCCCCCGTGCGGCGCGGTGACCGGATGCTGGACATGGGCGGCGGAGTGCGGGTCGACACCTCGTACTTCACCTCCGGCGCCACCGACACCAGGCGCCCCGCCGTGCTGCTCGGTCATGGCTTCGGCGGCAGCAAGGACGATCTGCGCGCCCAGGCCGAGGACCTGGCCCGGGACGGCTACGCGGTGCTCACCTGGTCGGCGCGCGGCTTCGGCGAGTCGACCGGCCGGATCGGGCTGAACGACCCGGACACCGAGGTGGCCGACGTGTCCCGGCTGCTGGACTGGCTGGCCGGACAGCCCCAGGTCGAACTGGACGCCGAGGGCGACCCCCGGGTCGGCATCGCGGGCGGCTCCTACGGCGGCGCCATCGCCCTGCTGGCCGCCGGGTACGACGACCGGGTGGACGCCATCGCCCCGGCGATCACCTACTGGAACCTGTCCGACGCCCTGTTCCCCGACGGTGTCTTCAAGAAGCTGTGGTCCGGGATCTTCTTCAACACCGGCGGCGGCTGCGACCGCTTCGAGGCCGAGCTGTGCGCGATGTACGACCGGGTCGCCGAGTCCGGTGTCCCGGACGCCGCGGCGCGTGAGCTGCTCGCGGCCCGCTCGCCGTCGGCCGTCGGCGACCGGATCGACGTACCGACCCTGCTGTTCCAGGGCCAGAGCGACTCCCTCTTCCCGCTCGGTCAGGCGGACGCCGCCGCACAGGCCATCCGCGCCAACGGGGCCCCCGTCGAGGTCGACTGGATCTCCGGTGGACACGACGGCGGTGACCTGGAGACGGCCCGCGTCGAGCAGCGCGTCGGCGCCTGGTTCGACCGGTATCTGAAGCAGGACACGGGCGCCGCCACCGGCCCCGCCTTCCGCTCCACCCGCACCGGCGGCTTCGACTCCACCGACGGCGAGGCCCGGCTGCGCGGCGCCGAGTCCGACAGCTACCCGGGGCTGCGCAACGACCCCCGGGACATCGCCCTGCGCGGCCCCGAGCAGCAGGTCCGCAACCCGGCCGGGGCCAGCCCGCCCGCCGTCTCCGCGCTGCCCGGCCTCGGCGCGGGCGGCCTGTCGCAGCTGTCCGCGCTCGGCGTCGGGGTCTCCCTGGACTTCCCCGGCCAGTTCGCCGCGTTCGAGTCGGCTCCCCTCACCGAGGACCTGCGCATCACCGGCTCCCCGACCGCCACCGTCCGCGTCGCCTCCACCTCCCCGGACACGGTCCTGTTCGCCAAGGTGTACGACGTCGGCCCCGACGGCGGCCAGCAGGTGCTGCCGTCCCAGCTGGTCAGCCCGGTCCGGGTCACCGACGCCGGCCAGGGCACGGACGTCGAACTGACCCTCCCGGCCATCGACCACGAGGTCCAGCAGGGCCACCGGCTGCGCCTGGTCCTGTCCTCCACCGACCTCGGCTACGCCTCCCCGCTCGCCGCGGCCACGTACACCGTCTCCCTGCGGAGCGGGCTGAGCGTGCCGACCGCGCCCGCGGTCGTCACCGGGGCGACCGGACTGCCGTCCTGGGTGTGGTGGCTGCCCGCTGGGGCGGTGGTGGTCGCCGCGCTGCTGCTGCTCACCGCCCGCCGCCGCACGGACGCCCCGCCGCCCGACCCGGCCCTCGCGGATGTCCCCCTGGAGATCACCGGGCTGAGCAAGCGCTACTCCCGCTCCAGCGACCGCTACGCGGTCCGGGAGCTGTCGTTCCGGGTGGAGAAGGGGCAGGTGCTGGGGCTGCTCGGACCCAACGGGGCGGGCAAGACCACCACGCTGCGGATGCTGATGGGCCTGATCACCCCGGACGGCGGTGACATCCGGGTCTTCGGCCACGCCATCCGGCCCGGCGCCCCCGTGCTGTCCCGGGTGGGCTCCTTCGTCGAGGGCGCCGGTTTCCTGCCGCATCTGTCCGGCCGGGAGAACCTGGAGCTGTACTGGGCCGCCACCGGCCGCCCCGCCGAGGACGCGCACATCGAGGAGGCGCTGGAGATCGCCGGGCTCGGTGACGCGCTGGCCCGCGCGGTGCGCACCTACTCGCAGGGTATGCGCCAGCGGCTGGCCATCGCCCAGGCCATGCTGGGCCTGCCGGACCTGCTGATCCTGGACGAGCCGACCAACGGGCTCGACCCGCCCCAGATCCGGGAGATGCGCGAGGTGATGATCCGCTACGCGGCGGCCGGGCGGACCGTGATCGTCTCCAGCCATCTGCTCGCCGAGGTCGAGCAGTCCTGCACCCACCTCGTGGTGATGGACCGGGGCCGCCTGGTGCAGGCCGGACCGGTCGGCGAGATCACCGGCTCCGGCGACACGCTGCTGGTCGGCACGGGTACGCCGGTGGCGGACCCGCTGGTGGAGAAGGTCGCCGCGCTGCCCGGCGTCGCCTCGGCGGTCCGTACCGACGAGGGGCTCCTCGTCCAGTTGGCCGCCACCGGCACCGCCGCGGGTCTGGTGCCCGAACTCGTCCGCCTGGAAGTGCCCGTGGAGTCGGTCGGCCCCAACCGCCGCCTGGAGGACGCCTTCCTGACCCTGATCGGAGGCTCCGCGTGAGCACGGCCGTCGAGCACACCGAGTCCGGGCCCGCCGAGTCCCCGGCCCCCGGCATCCCGTCCGGCGGCCCCCCGGCCACCGGTACGGCCCCCGGCTACCGACCCGGCCGCACCCTGCCGATCCGGGTCGAGCTGGTCCGCCAGCTCAAGCGGCGCCGCACCATGGTGATGGGCGCGGTGCTGGGCCTGCTGCCGTTCGTCCTGGTCATCGCGTTCGCCGTGGGCGGCGACACGGACGACGGGGGCGACGGCGGCGGCAACCGCATCAACCTGATGGACACGGCCACCGCGTCCGGCGCCAACTTCGCCGCGGTCACCCTGTTCGTGTCGGCCAGTTTCCTGCTGGTGATCCCGGTCGCCCTGTTCTGCGGGGACACCGTGGCCTCGGAGGCGAGCTGGTCCTCGCTGCGCTATCTGCTGGCGGCGCCCGTGCCGCGTACCCGGCTGCTGTTCTCCAAGCTGGTGGTGGCGCTCGGCATGAGCCTGGCGGCGATGGTGCTGCTGCCGCTGGTCGGCCTCGCCGTCGGCACGGTCGCCTACGGCTGGGGCCCGCTGCACATCCCCACCGGCGGTCAGCTGGACCCGGCGACGGCCGCGCAGCGGCTGGTGATCATCGTGGCGTACATCTTCGTCTCCCAACTGGTCACCGCCGGGCTGGCGTTCTGGCTGTCCACCCGGACCGACGCCCCGCTGGGCGCGGTGGGCGGCGCGGTCGGTCTGACCATCGTCGGCAATGTCCTGGACCAGGTGACCGCGCTCGGCGACTGGCGGGACTTCCTGCCCGCGCACTGGCAGTTCGTCTGGGCGGAGGCGGTCCAGCCGCGTCCGGAGTGGGACGGCATGATCCAGGGCGCGGCGATCTCGGTGACGTACGCCGTCATCCTGTTCGCGCTGGCCTTCCGGGGCTTCGCCCGCAAGGACATCGTGTCGTAGCGGGACGGGAGACCACTCCCGCCGCCCCCGGGGCCGGAGGTCACCCTCCGGTCACGGCGGACGGTCTCCGTGCCCGCTTCGAGACCCATCCGCAACCGCCCCGCGCGCACGTTCCACCCCCCGATGCCGTCACAGTCACAGACATCGGCATCAACGGACGCTGGGGGCAACGGAGATGAAGCGATACCGCACAGCACGGCTCGGCGGCGGGGCGCTCGCCCTGACGACAGTCTGCGCACTGCTACTCGCGGGTTGCAGCGGAGGCGGCGACAGCGCGGACAGCGCGGAGGGCGCCGCGGAGCGATGGCCCCGCAACACCGCCCCCGGCGGCGGCGAGGCCCGCCCCGACGACGACCCCTGGCAGCCGGACGGCACCGCACGCGACTTCGCCCCCGCCCCCGACCAGCTCTCCACCTTCGCCCTGGACGTCGACACCGCCTCCTACGGCTACGCCCGGCGGCTGCTCGCCGAGGGCACGGCACCGGACCCGGCGACCGTCCGCCCGGAGGAGTTCGTCAACAGCTTCCGCCAGGACTACGACCGCCCCGACGGCAATGGCTTCACGGTCACCGTGGACGGCGCCCGCACCTCCGAGGACGACTGGTCCCTGGTCCGGGTCGGACTCGCCACCCGCCCCGCCGAGGACTCCGGGGAACGCCCCCCGGCCGCGCTGACCTTCGTCGTCGACGTCTCCGGCTCCATGGCCGAGCCCGGCCGTCTCGACCTCGCCAAGCGGTCCCTGGGGATGCTGACCGACCAGCTCCGCGACGACGACTCCGTCGCCCTGGTCGCCTTCACCGACGAGGCCGAGGAGATCCTGCCGATGACCCGCCTCGGCGGCGGGCGCGACACCGTGCACGACGCGATCGACGCGCTGGAGACCGAGCAGTCCACCAACCTCGGGGCGGGCATGGAGACCGGGTACGCCACGGCCGTCGAGGGTCTGCGCGAGGGCGCCACCAACCGGGTCGTGCTGATCTCCGACGCGCTCGCCAACACCGGTGACACCGACGCCGACACCATCCTGGAGAACATCGCCGAGGCCCGCACCGAGCACGGCATCACCCTGTTCGGCGTCGGCGTGGGCAGCGACTACGGCGACGACCTGATGGAACGGCTCGCCGACCGCGGCGACGGCCACACCGCCTATGTGGCCACCACCGAGGAGGCCCGCGAGGTCTTCGTGGAGCAGCTCCCGCGCCATGTCGACCTGACCGCCCGCGACGCCAAGGCCCAGGTCTCCTTCGACCCGGAGACCGTCGAGGAGTTCCGGCTGATCGGCTACGACAACCGCCAGGTCGCCGACGAGGACTTCCGGGACGACTCCGTGGACGGCGGCGAGATCGGCCCCGGCCACACGGTGACCGCGCTGTACGCGGTCCGCACCGCGCCGGACGCGGCCGGGCACCTGGCCACCGCCACCGTCCGCTGGCAGGACCCGGAGGGCCGCACCCCGCACGAGGAGTCCGGCGATCTGGAGGCCGCCGACCTCGCCGACGGCGTGGGCAGCGCCTCCGACCGCTTCCAGGTCACCGCCGTCGCCGCCTACTTCGCCGACGCCCTGCGCCATGGCGACGACCGCTGGTCCCCGCTGCCGGGCGCCCCCGCCCTGGACGACCTCGCCGGGATCGCCCACGACCTGGCCGAGGACACCGAGGACGAGGCGGTCGGTGACCTCGCCGAATCCGTCGACCGGGCGGCCCGGCTGCTGCGCTGACCCGCGCTGACCCGCGCTGACCCACCGGCCCCACCCGTCCCGACAGCCCTGGCGCCGCCCGGGAACCGGCGCCTCCGGCCCATTTAAGTGAACAACTGTGCGCGCAAACCATTGACTCCGTCTTACGCAGCGGTAAGTTGACCTCGCGTCACCGACAGGGCAACCGGAAGCGGGGAACGGCCATGGGCGTACGCGGAGATCTGAAGAGGGCGAGGCGGCGCACCGACCTCGCGGGCCGTACCCGCACCGAACTGGTCCGGGACGACTCCGGGACGGTGCGCGAGGCACGGGTCGCCGCGCTGGCGGCCCCGGCCACCACCGCCGTCACCGCCGACATCCCGTTCACCAACGCGGCCGAGGCGCCCGACGCGGTGGTGGTGCGCCGCCGGACGGCCGAGGGCACCTGGCGCCCGGTCACCGCCGCCGCCTTCGCCGCGGAGATCGCCGCCGTCGCCAAGGGCCTGATCGCGGCGGGCCTCCAGCCGGGCGACGCGGTGGCGCTGATGTCCCGCACCCGCTACGAGTGGACCGTCCTGGACTTCGCCGCCTGGGCGGCCGGCGCCCGCACGGTCCCCGTCTACCCGACCTCCTCCGCCGAGCAGGTGGAGTGGATCGTCCGGGACTCCGGCGCCACCTTCGTGATCACCGAGACCGCCGAGAACACCGCCACCGTCCGCGCCGCCACCGCCGACCACCCCGGACAGCCCCTGCTGTGGGAGCTGGACGGGGACGCCGTCGCGGAGCTGACCGCGCTCGGCCAGGACGTCCCCGACGCGGAGATCACCCGCCGCCGCGCCGCCCTCACCCCCGACACCATCGCCACGATCTGCTACACCTCCGGCACCACCGGCCGCCCCAAAGGCTGTGTCCTCACCCACGCCAACCTCCACGCGGAGGCCGCCAACACCGTCGAACTCATGCACCCGGTCTTCAAGGCCGTCACCGGTCAGGCCGCCACCACCCTGCTCTTCCTGCCGCTCGCCCATATCCTCGGCCGCAGCATCCAGATCGCCTGTCTGCTGGCCCGCATCGAGGTCGGCCACTTCCCGAGCGTGCGACCCGACGAACTCCGCCCCGTCCTCAAGGAGTTCCGCCCCACCTTCCTGGTCGGCGTCCCCTATCTCTTCGAGAAGATCCACGACGCCGGACGCGCCACCGCCGAGAAACTGGGCCGCGGCGCCTCCTTCGACCGCGCCGACCGTGTCGCCGTCCGCTTCGGCGAGGCGTACCTCGCCAAGTTCCTCGGCACCGGCAAGGGCCCCACCCTCACCCAGTACGCCGCCTGGGCCCTGTACGACCTGCTGGTCTACCGCCGTATCCGCAAGGAGCTGGGCGGCCGGATGCGCTACGCCATCAGCGGCGGCTCCCCCCTCGACCGCGACCTCAACCTCTTCTTCTACGCCGCCGGAATCATCGTCTACGAGGGCTACGGCCTCACCGAGACCACCGCCGCCGCCACCATCGTCCCGCCCCTGCGCCCCCGCCCCGGCACGGTCGGCCAGCCCATCCCCGGCAACCGGATCCGGATCGCGGACGACGGTGAGGTCCTGCTCCACGGCCCCATCGTGCTCGGCTCCTACTGGAACGACCCCGAGTCCACCGCGGGCTCCCTCACCGACGGCTGGTACGCCAGCGGCGACCTCGGCGCCCTGGACGACGAGGGCTATCTCACCATCACCGGCCGCAAGAAGGACCTGCTGGTCACCTCCGGCGGCAAGAACGTCTCCCCGGCGCTTCTGGAGGACCGGCTGCGCAGCCGCGCCCTGATCGGCCAGTGCCTGGTCGTCGGCGACAACCGCCCCTTCATCGCCGCCCTGGTCACCCTCGACCCCGAGGCGGTCGCCCACTGGCTCGCGGTCCGCAAGCTGCCCCCGGACACCCCCCTCGCCGACCTGCTGGACGACGCCGCCCTGCGCGCCGACGTCCAGCGCGCCGTCGACCACGCCAACCTGGCCGTCTCCCGAGCCGAGTCCATCCGCGCCTTCACCCTGGTCGAGGGCGCCTTCACCGAGGAGAACGGCATGCTCACCCCGTCCCTGAAGGTCCGCCGCCACGCGGTGACGACGGCGTACGAGAAGGAGATCGAGCAGCTGTACGCCCGCTGACCGGGCCACCTGGAACGACCCGGACATACGACGACGGCGGGTCACCGGGGAGACCGGTGACCCGCCGTCGCGGGAGCGGGGTACGGATCAGTTGTTGCCGGCGCCGTTGCCTGCCAGGACGGAGATGTCGTCCAGGATGTGCGACAGCGGCTCGTCGCCCTTGGCCTGGGTGGAGTTCTCCACGCACTGCTGGTTCTGCGGGGCCGACAGGATCGGGATGTCCTGGACGGCGATCGGCACCACGCCGATCAGCGAGCCCACGTTGGCCTTCAGCGGCAGACCGACACAGGGCTTGTTCAGCGAACCCTGGACCAGCGAGAGCTGCGGGCTCATGTCACCGAACGTGGCCGAGTTGCCGAACACCTGCGAAGCGCCGTTGCCGCTGGCGGAGGTGGTGCCGTTGTCGTTGCCGATGGCCATGGCCGACGGGGCGGCCGTGGCCGACAGACCGGCGACGGAGGCGGCGATAGCCGCGGTGGCCCACAGCTTCTTCATGTTCTTTCCCTTCGAAAAGCGGACTCCGGTGGGGAGTTGCGTGATCATCAACGGTTCCGGAGCGAAATGGGTTGCGGTTTTTGACCCGAACAGCGCAGTTTGTTCCCGGTGTGGGTGAACATCGGGCGCCAGGTTCACGCCCGGGGTCACCGGGGGTGAGGTCCGGGCCCGCGCGGTGCGGTCGGGGCGGCGATCGGGAGGCGACCGGTGCGCGGTGGGGGCGGCGATCGGGAGGCGACCGGTGCGCGGTGGGGGCGCGTCCGGACAGAGAAAGCGGGCCGCCGGAAGACCGGCGGCCCGCTGTGCGGGAGCGGTGGGGCACCCCCGCGGGTCCGTCACCGGACCCGTGGCGCGCGACCGACTCAGTTGTTGGCGGCGCCGTTGCCCGCGAGCACCGCGATGTCCTGGAGGATGTGCGACAGCGGCTCGTCACCCTTGGCCTGGGTGGAGTTCTCGACACACTGCTGGTTCTGCGGGGCCGACAGGATCGGGATGTCCTGGACGGCGATCGGCACCAGGCCGATCAGCGAACCGATGTTGGCCTTGGCGGGCAGACCGATGCAGGGCTTGTTGAACGAACCCTGGATCAGCGCCATCTGCGGGCTCATGTTCCCGTAGGTCGCCGAGTTGCCGTACACCTGCGAAGCGCCGTTGCCGCTGGCGGAGGTGGTGCCGCTGTCGTTGCCGATGGCGAGCGCCGACGGAGCGGCGGCGGCGGAGGCACCGACGACGGAAGCGGCGACCGCGGCGGAAGCCAGAACCTTCTTGATCACTTGCTAGTCCCTTCTGGAGAAACCCCGTCCACCGGAGCGTTCTGGACAACTGCCGGACGCCCGCTTGGTTGCCCCCATTCACTCCATTGGCCCACGGCGTGCGCGCGGTCGCCGAGCGCCCCCGAAATGCGCTCCCTGATTCCCGCCGCCCCGCGCCGGGGTCGCCGGAACCGTACGAGTGAAAGGCCGCAACCATTCGCCGTGCGCCGGGTTGATGCGAGGGCAGGAACACCCGTGACGACCGGGCCGGAAAATATGCGGGCCGGAAGCGGGTGTCCTCGTCGGAAAGGAAACGGAAATGCTGAAGAAGGCAATGGCCGCGGCGGCGGTCGCCGCCTCCGTGGTCGGTATGACGGCGATGGCCGCCCCGCAGGCGCTTGCCATCGGTGACGACTCCGGCACCACCTCCGCCAGCGGCAACGGAGCCCACTCCGCGTTCGGCAACTCGGCCACGTTCGGTGACCTGAGCCCGCAGGCCAGCCTGGTCCAGGGTTCGGTGAACAAGCTCTGCGTCGGGCTGCCCGCCAAGGCCAACGTCGGTCCGCTGCTCGGTGTGCTGGTCCCGGTCTCGGTCCAGGACATCCCGATCCTGTCGGCCCCGCAGAACCAGCAGTGCGCCGAGAACTCCACCCAGGCCAAGGGCGACGAGCCGCTGTCGCACATCCTGGACGACATCTCCGCGCTGTCCGGCAACGGCGTCGCCAACCGCTGATCGGGCGCCGTACCCCGATCGGCCCGGACGGTCCACCATCCCCCCGGTGGGCCGTCCGCGGCGGTTTCCCGGCGGTCCAGCCGGGTCCGGAATCCGGCAAAACATTGTGGAATTTGATTTACCGACATCTCGTCAATTTCCCTCCGCCACTTAGGCGAAGCGTTTCCTCACCGATCGGCACGGTATTCGGTGCGGTGCGACAAAGGGCGAGTCAAGGTATTTTGGCGTTCGAGTGAATTACCGGGCGACACACGTTCCTTAGTTTCTTCAGCTGTCTATCCCTCGTTCTACAGCCTGCCGGTCATGGTGCGAGCCATCCGTTGTGCTCGCTCGGTTTCGGCCGTCATAGGGCATGACCGCAGAGAAGGGAAAGTCCATGAAGAAGACCGCTGCCGTGTTCGCGGGCGCGATCCTCGCCCTGGGCGGGGCCGCCCCGGCGTTCGCCGACTCCGGTGCCGAGGGTGCCGCGATCGGGTCCCCGGGTGTGCTGTCCGGCAACGTCGTCCAGATTCCCGTGCACATCCCCGTGAACGTCTGCGGCAACAGCATCAGCATCATCGGGCTGCTGAACCCGGCGTTCGGCAACATCTGCGCCAACGGCTGACCAGCCGCTCCGGCTGCGCCACGGCCGGCCCTGGACCGATCTTCCGGTCCAGGGCCGGCCTTTCCCGACTCTGAAGCTCTTTGATCGAGCAGGACAGGAAAGATTGAGATTGCGACAGACCTTGAGCAGGTCGATGGTCGCGGCTGCCGCCGCGACCGGCATTCTGTCCCTCTGCGCCACACCCGTACTCGCCGACAGCTCGGCGAGCGGGGGCGCACAGGGCTCGCCCGGTGTGGTCTCGGGCAACGCGGTCGAGGTCCCGGTGAACATCCCGGCCAACCTCTGCGGCAACACGGTGGACCCGGTGGGCCTCCTCAACCCCGCCTTCGGCAACACCTGCGCGAACACGGGGGCCGGGGACACGGAACGGGGGCCTTCTTACGGGGATGACTCCGGCTACGGGGACTCCCAGCCCGGGTACGGCGACTCGGGCTACGGCGACTCGGGCTACGGGGACTCCGGACACAGGGACTCGGGGCACAGGGACTCCGGCTACGAGGAGTCCGGGTATGGAGACTCGGGCTACGGGGACTCGGGCCATGGGGACTCCGGGTACGGGGACTCCGGCTATGGGGACTCCGGGTACGGAGGTGACGACTCGCCTGGTGGGTATGGGGAGCAGCCGCCTGGGGGAGGTGAGCAGCCGCCCGGTGGTGGCGAGCAGCCTCCCGGTGGGGGTGAGTCACCTCCTGGCGGAGGTGGGCAGCCGCCGGGTGGTGGGGAACAGCCTCCTGGTGGGGGTGAGTCACCTCCCGGTGGTGGTGGGCAGCCGCCTGGCGGTGGCGAGCAGCCCCCTGGTGGGGGTGAGTCACCTCCTGGCGGAGGTGGGCAGCCTCCCGGTGGCGGTGAGCAGCCCCCCGGCGGTGGCGAGCAGCCCCCAGGTGGGGGTGAGTCACCTCCCGGTGGTGGCGAGCAGCCTCCCGGCGGAGGCGGGCAGCCCCCCGGCGGAGGTGGGCATCACCGGCCGCCCTCCCTCGCGGACACCGGTGACGACACCGTGTTCGGAGCCTCGTTGGCCGGGGCCGCGCTGATCGCGGGTGGGGCCGTGCTGTACCGGCGAGGCCGGGCCGCCGCGCGTCCGTGACGGGCGGGACACCAGGGCCCCGGACGACGGCCGACCGTCGTCCGGGGCCGACGTGTGTCCGGACCCGTTCCGCCGGTCAGGGGCGGCTCGCGCGTTCGTCGGTGGGCGGGGACGGCTGGCGGATGATGTGCGGGCGGGGGCCGTCCGGGTCGGCGGGGACCGGCGCGGCGGGGCGCAGCCGACGGGTGAGACGGCGGGGCCACTGGAGCCACAGGGCGCGGGCGGGCGCCCGGTCGTCGGCGGCGTACCAGGCGAGTTCGCGGCTGGTGCGGGACGGGCGCAGGGCGGTGAGCGGGGCGTAGTTCTCGACCAGGAACCGGCGTCCTGGGCGGGGGCGCGGGGGCGGCAGCGGACGGTCCGTCAGGTCGAGGTGCAGGGCGCGTACGACGTCCAGACCGGCGCCGTCGGCGAAGAGCCGGAACTGGGCGCCGGGGCGGGGGTTGAAGTCGAGCAGGTGATAGGCGCCGGTGCGGTCGTGGCGGCGGAAGTCCAGGTCGAGGACGCCCCGGTAGCCGAGGGCCTCGACCAGACGGCCGGTCAGCTCGTCCAGCGCGGGGTTGGGCGCCCACTCGCCGACCGCCGTCAGGCCCGCGCCGCGCGGCCAGGACAGCAGCTTGCGCCCGGTGCCGCCGCCGTGGCGGGTGCCGTCACGGGTGGTGTGGCCGTGGCAGAACCAGTCGAGGCCGGGTCCCGGCGGCAGGAACTCCTGGAGGAGCAGCGGGCTGCCCGCCTCGGCGCCGCGCCCGTACAGTTCCCGGGCCTGTTGCGCGGACCGGACGACGGTCGTGCTGCGCAGTCCGCTGCCCGCCGGGAGCAGCCAGGGGCGGCTCCACTTGGCGACCACCGGCAGCCCGAGGCGCCAGGCGGCGCGGCCCGCCTCGGCGGCGCTGCCGGGGACCAGGGTGGTGGGGTGCGGGATGTTGAGGCCGGTGCACAGGGCGGCGAGTTCGGCCTTGTCGGCGACGCGTTCGGCGAGCGGGCCGGGGAGCGCCGGGAGCCGGAAGGCGGGGGCGAGCCGGGTCCGCAGCCGGGCCGTGGCGAGCGCGCTCGCGTCGTCCAGCGGGACCAGGACGGCGGGCCGGGCGATCCGCGCGGCCACCTCCGCCAGCACCCGGGCGATCTCCTCGTCCGGGGCGCCCGGGGCGGGCGGTTCGTGGACGGCGGTCAGGTACCGGGAGGCGGCGACCGGACTGGCGGTGCCGTCGGCCACCACATGGGTCTCCACGCCCGCGCGGCCGAGCGAGCGGACGGCGCCCAGCGTGCCGTGGTGGAAGGGGTTCCGGTCGATCCGCAGCAGTACGGCGGGGACCCGGGTGTCTAACGGCGGCGCGGACACTTTTCCTTCGGTTCCTTCGGTCGGTGTCACCCGTGCGGGCGAGCGGGGCACTCGGACGCCGCAATGGCGGTGGCGTGAGGGTCTTTCATATGACTGAGTGTCAGTAACTGGCGTTCGAACGGCATGAGAGTGCGCGTCAGACAGCGCGGTTGGCGAGGAGAGGAGCAGGCATGGCCCCACAGCAGCAGCGACGGTCCCGGTCCAAGCGGCTGGCCCTGATCGCGGCGACGGTCACCGCGTCGGCGGCCCTGGCGTCCGGACCGGTGTTCGCCGCGGGGCTCGGAGTGGCGGTCGTCGCCGATCCCCCCGCTCCGGACCCGGCCGCGACGGCGGCGCCCGCGAGCGGCACACCGGCGCGGGAGGCGGCCGGGACGGCACCCGAGACGGCACCCGCGAAGGTGCCTGAGCAGGCGGCCGGGACGGTGGCTGAGAAGGCGCCCGGGAACGCGCCCGGCAACGCGACCGGCAACACGGCCGGGAACGCGGCCGTCAAGGAGCACCCCGCCTTCGGCGCCTATCTCGACTACGGCCCCCGTGGGGTCTCCCGGATCGCCGAGCTGAGCCGCTGGCTGGGCGGGGCCGATCTGCGGGTCGGGCACACCTATCTGCCGGGCGACCTGTGGTCCAACATCGAGGGGCGGCCCGACTTCCTCGCCTCGTGGGCCGACTGGCGGCGGGCCGACCCGGACCGGATGTTCGTGCTCAACGTCCCCATGCTGGAGCGCAACGAGGAGGGACTCTCGGACGCCGAGGTGCGCCGGCTGCTGCGGCAGGGCGCCGCCGGACGGTTCGACCAGCACTACCGGGCGCTCGCCGAGCGGCTGGTGGACCTGAAGGTGCCGGACACGGTGATCGTGCTCGGCTGGGAGATGAACGGCATCACGTACAGCCACCGCTGCGGGCCCGATCCGCAGGCGTGGAAGAAGTACTGGAACCGGGTCGTCACCGCCATGCGGGCCGTACCCGGCCAGAAGTTCAAGTTCGACTGGACGCCCAGCCGTGGCCGGGACGCCATCGCCTGGACGCGCTGCTACCCCGGTGACGCCACCGTGGATGTCATCGGCATGGACTCCTACGACCAGCCGTCCGGGATGTCCTTCGACCAGCAGGTCAGCGAGCCGTACGGGCTGCGTGACCATGTGGAGTTCGCCAAGGCGCACGGCAAGGCGATCTCGTACCCGGAGTGGGGGCTGTTCCGCAACGGCGACAACCCGGAGTACATGCGGCGGATGCTGGCCTGGATGGACGAGCACAAGCCGCTCTACAACACCCTCACCGACTACTGCCCGCACGGTGTGTGGCAGTGCGGCACCAACCCGCGCTCCTCCGAGGTGTACCGCAGCGTGCTGTCCGGACGCGGCGGACCGGTCGTCGGGCCGACGCCCGAGCCCACCCCGAAGCCGACGCCCGAGCCGACCCCGGTACCCACTCCGGTGCCGACGCCGGAACCGACGCCGGTGAAGCCGACCGACCCGCCCGGCACGCCCGACTGCACACCGCTGGACCTCGGCGACTGGGTCGAGCACTGGCTTGGCGGCAAGCTCTGCGTCCGCCTCGACTGGTGGTCGCGCAACCGCTGAGCGCGGGCCGGACGCACGGCGGCGGGGCCGGTCAGGTCCCGCCGCCACCGTCGCGCTCCTTCCAGCGCAACAGCAGCTCCTTGCCGCGGGCCCGCGCCCGCGCGTCGGCGAGCGCCGCCGCGAGCAGCGGGGCGGTGGTGGGACGGGCCAGCAGCAGCCGCCGGTTGACGACCCGCTCGGGCCGCCAGTGGTGCTTGTACGGTTCGTCGCCGCGCAGCAGGCTGAGCGTGGCGATGCCTCCGGCGGCGCCGGTGTGCCCGGTGCAGGCGTCCAGCAGCATCACCGCCACGTCCGCCTTCAGCTCCCGCAGCCGGGGATGGGCGCCGTAGAGGTAGCCGCCCGCCAGGCGCGGGGACATCAGGGTCAGGTCGACGGCCACCACCTCGTCGTCCAGCCGGAACTCGGTGACGACCGCCGTGCCGGAGCGGACCATCGGACCGGCGGAGCGCACCAGATGGTCCCGGAAGCGCGGCTGGAGGTGCTCGGTGGTGACCCGGCGGCCCTGCCACTGGAGCCGGTGCAGCTCGACCAGGCGGCGCAGCGCGCCGTCCACCTCGTCCGGTCCGGCGACCCGGCGGCGCACCCCGAGCGCCTCCAGCTTGCGCAGCTTGGCCCGGACCCGCTGCTGGGCCTTGGCCGAGGGCAGCCGGGTGATCAGCTCGTCCAGCGGGACGGCGGGCAGTTCCAGACAGACCGAGTCGTCGATCCGGCGCCGGGGTCCGCGCCAGCGGTCGTAGATCTGCTCGGCGGCGGCGCCGGGGCGGACCTCGCGCAGATCGAGCAGCGCGGTGCGGGCGGCGGCGGCCAGGGCGGCGGTGAGCGCGTCGGCGGCGGCCGGGCCGTGCTCGTCGTCCAGCAGGACATCGGTGTAGTCGGAGATGGCTCCGCCGAGCGGGACCAGCGCGGGCAGCGGACGCCGTACGCGCATCAGGGGGGCCGCGGCGACCAGCGTCCCGGCCGGGTCGCGGACCAGGATCAGGCGCAGCCGCCGGGGGCCGCCGTAGGACAGCCACCAGGAGTGCAGCCAGGCGTGGCTCTGGAACGGGGTCGCGGCGGCGCACCGGGTGTAGAGGCGGTGCCAGTCGGGGGCGAGCGCGGCGAAGGCGTCGGGGTCGGTCACCACCTGGGTGGTGTGACCGGTGCTGTGGACGCAGTCCACGCGCGGGCCGGGCGGGTCCGGTCGATCCGTACGGGTGTGAACGCGTTGCACCGCCGGGCCGCCGTCCCCCCGCTTCACACCCCGTGTATCGAATCCCGGCTTCACAGCCGCCCGCTCGCGTCCGCCGCGACCGCCGGACCCGGCACCGCCGTCGCCGTCCGGCCGCCGCCGCCCTCGCCGCCCCCGTCCCGGCCCGCGCCCGACCCGTCGCCGCCGGTCGCCCGGCGCGGCCGGACCAGCAGCGCCAGCCCGCCCAGCAGCCCGCCCGCGCTCGCCCCCACCAGACCGGTCAGCTCCGGTCCGGCGGACGAGGGCGCGGCCGGCTTCACCGCCCGTGCGAACTGCTGGAGTTCGACATGGGTCGCGTCCTCGCTGTCACTGGCGTGCCCGGTCAGTGCCTTGGCCACCGCGTTGGCCATGTCGGCGGCGAGGTCGGGGCGGTGGGAGGTGGCGGTGACGGCGACCATCGGCGCGTCCGGCGAGGTCGCCGTGGTCACACTGTTCTGGAGGGTGCGGACCGGTACCCCCGCCCACACCTGGGCGTCGGCCAGCACCGCGAGCTGGTCGGCGACCCGCCCGTACGCCTGGGCGAAGCCCAGCGCGGCGGCGGAGTCGGAGCGCTCGGTGGGGACGGCCACGACATAGCTGGTGGCGCTGTACACGGGGGTGCTGAGCGCGCCGTAGCCGCCGCCGATCAGCCCACCGGCCACGACCCCGGCCGCGAGCAGCGACCAGGGCGGCAGCCCCTTGGTACGGGCGAGGACACGGAAGGCGGGGCGCTGCGCCCGGGGGGAGCGGTCGGACTTCACGGGCTGACTCCAAGGGCTGACGGGGACGGGGAGGACGGGGAGGTGGGGGAGGACGGGGAGGACGGGGATGGGGGTGAGGCGGACGAGGTCACGGGCGTCACGTGCGTCACGTGCGTCACCGGGCTCACAGGTGTCACCGGGCTCACAGGTGTCACGGGCCCGTGCGGCTCGGGTACCGGGTGGCGGGGGCCCGGCGTCGCCGCGGTCCGTGCGGACGGTGACGGGGGTGTCGGCGTTCCGTCCGTCACCCGGGCGTACACCTCCATCAGCCGGGCCGCGCTGCGGGTGATGGCGTAGTGGTGGGCGGCGCCGGGGACGGTCCGGGGGCGTGGCGGGCGGGCGTGGATCTCGGTCAGGGCGGCGGCGAAGGCGGCCGGGTCGCAGGCCACCGCGGCGGCGTCGGTCGCGGAGCCCGGCGGCAGATCGGCGACGGCCGGGCAGGACACGTACCGCACCGGCAGTCCCGAGGCCAGCGCCTCCACGACCGCCAGGCCGAACGCCTCCTCGGGGGACGGCGAGGCCAGCGCGTCCATCGCGGAGAGCAGGGACGGCAGATCGGGTCCGGGCGTGCCGTCGGAGACATAGGGCCGCTCCCCGGCGAACAGCACCCGGTCGGCGACCCCGGCCTCCTGGGCGGTGCGCCGCAGCACGTTCTCCTCGGCACCGCCGCCGACCAGCAGCAGCCAGCAGTCCCGGGGCAGCGCGGCGAGCGCCCGGACCGCCACGTCGAACCGCTTGCCCGCCGTGAGCCGGCCGATCGCGCCGACCACGAACGCCTCGTCGGGCAGTCCTAGGCGGCGCCGGGTGCGGTGGCGCAGCACCGGGTCGAAGCGGAACCGGTCCAGGTCGATGCCGTTGGGCACCACCTCGATCCGGGACGCGGACACGCCCCAGCGCAGCAGCCGGTCGGCGACCGTCGGGGAGACCGCCACCGTGGTCCGGCCGAGCCGCTCCCCGGCGAGATACAGCCCCCGTACGCCCCGGGTGAGGGGGCGGCCCTCCATCTGGGAGTCGCCCAGGGAGTGTTCGGTGGCGACGATCGCCCGTACCCCGGCGAGCCGCGCGGCCAGCCGCCCGTACAGACAGGCGCGGTACAGATGGGTGTGGACGAGGTCGTAGCCGCCGGAGCGGATCAGCCGCACCAGCCGGGGCAGCGCCCCGAGGTCACGGTTGCCCGCCATGCCGAGGTGGGTGACCCGTACCCCGTCGGCGAGCAGTCCGGTGGCGACCGCGCCGGGGTGGGTGAGGGTGACCACGTCCGCCTCGACGGGCAGATGCCGCAGCAGCAGCCGCAGTTGCTGCTCGGCGCCGCCGACCCCGAGGCCGGTGATGATGTGCAGGGCCCGCATCTCACACCCCTTCGGCGGCCCGGCGCCGCAGCCCGTGCAGCCGGTACTTGAGCCCCAGACGTACGGCGTTGTCCCGCTGCCCGATGTGCACCCGGGGCAGCGCGTGGCGGGAGGTGAGCGGGCCGGGGTCGATGGCGACGGCGTAGTCGTACCCGGCCGTGCGCACCGCGCCGACCACCCGGGCGTCGACCGTGCCGTACGGATAGCAGAACCCGGTGACGGGGGCGCCGGTCAGGGCGGTGAGGCGGGCCCGGCTGTCGGTGACCTCGGCGGTGAGGTTCGCGTCGTCGACGCGGGTCAGGTCGAGGTGGGTCAGTCCGTGCGAGCCGATCTCGATCCCGTCGTCGGCGGCCCGGCGCACCCCGGCCTCGGTCAGCAGCGGCTTGCGCGGGCCCAGCGGGTCCCAGGCGTTGTCGCCGCCGAACCGGCCGGGCAGCACGAACAGGGTGGCGCCGCAGCCGAACCGGCGCAGCAGCGGCAGCGCCTGCTCGGTGAAGTCGGCGTACCCGTCGTCGAAGGTGAGCCCCACCAGCCCCTGGCCCGCCCCGCGCGCCCGCGCGGCCAGCAGGTCGCCCACCGACACCCCGCGCAGCCCGTGCCGCCCCAGCCAGCGCAGTTGGCGCTCCAGCCGGGCGGGGGTGACGGTGATCCGGTAGGGGTCGTCGGAGCAGTCCCCGACGGAGTGGTACATGGCGACCCAGGGGATGCCGGCGGGCGGGGACGCGGCGGGGGCGGCGGTGGGGTGGGGGGCCGTGGCGGGGTCAGCGGGAGAGCGCATGGCGGAGCCTTCGGGTCGCGGTGCGGATGGTGTGGAGTACGGGGGCGCAGCCCTGGGCGCCCAGGCCCGCGCCGGTCAGGACGTAGACGACGGTCACCGCGGTCCCCCCGGCGGCCAGTCCCCCCACCGCCGACTCCGGGCCGCCCGCCGCGAGCGCCCCGGCCGCCGTGGCGACCAGCGCGGCCCGCACCGGGCGGCTCAGTTCGGTCAGCACCGCCCGCCGCCGCACCGGCAGTTCCCGCGCCCGGGTCCCGGACAGCAGCAGGACGGCCGTGACGGTGATCCCGGCCGCGTTGGCGGCGGCGATGCCGAGCACGCCCCACGCGCCCACGGTCAGCGCGCCGGTCCACGCGGTCACCACCACCCCGGCGGTCATCGCCGCCAGCGGGTACCAGGTGGGGCGCCCGGCGCAGAAGTACGCCCGGATCAGCGCCCCCACCAGGGTCTGGGCGAGCAGTCCGAGCGCGTACACCCGCATCACGGCGGCGGTCGCCGCGGTGTCCCGGGCGGTGAACGCGCCGCGCTGGAAGAGGAGTTCGACGATCTGCGGGGCGCAGGCGACGACCGCCGCGGTGCCGAACAGCACCATGCAGGTGGCCAGCGCGAGATCCCGCTCCACCCGGTCGCGGGCCCGTTCCGTGTCGCCCTCGGCCAGCGCCCGCGCCACCACCGGGAAGGTGACCGTGACCAGTATCAGCGACAGCGTCATGGGGATCTGCGCGACCTTCTGCGCGTAGTTCAGATGCGAGATCGCCCCCGACGGCAGGTTCGAGGCGAGGAACCGCTCGATCAGCACCTGCGACTGACGGCACAGCGCGAACGTCAGGATCGCCGCGATCAGCCCCAGCCCGACCGCCGGTTCCGGCTCCCCGTCGCCCGGCACCGCCTCGGCGACCGCCCGGCGCCGCAACCGCCGTACGAACGACGGGAGTTGGACCGCCACCATCAGCAGGCTGCCGACCGCCACCCCGGCCGCCGCCGAGCGCACCCCCCAGCGCCCGCCGAGGACGAACATCGCGGTGATGATGCCGGTGTTGTAGGCCACGTAGATCGCCGCCGGGGCGAGATAGCGGCGGTGGGCGCGCAGCGCGGCACTGAAATACCCGGCGAGCCCGAACCCGACCACGCACACCGCCGCCAGCCGGGTGCAGTCCACCGCGAGCCCGGGATCGGCGAGACCCGGGGCGAGCACGTCCACCAGCCAGGGAGCGAGCAGGACGACGGCGGCGGCACCGGCGATCAGGACCAGCGTCAGCCGGGGCAGCGTGCGCGCGACCAGCGCCCGCACCGGGTCCCCGGCGGCCCCGCGCGCCCGCCGGGCCAGCGCCAGACTGAACGCCGGGATCAGTGCGAACGCCAGCCCGTCCTCGATCAGCAGCGTCGAGGCGAACTCCGGGACGGTCCACGCCACCAGGAACGCGTCCGTCTCCGCGCCCGCCCCGAACAGCCGGGCCAGCGACTGGTCCCGCACCAGCCCGAGCAGCGCCCCCGCGACCGACAGCGCCCCGGTGAGCAGCGCGGCACGGGCGAGGAAGCCGCGCGGCTCACGCGGGGCCGCGGGGGTCGCGCGGGGCGCGGGCAGCGCGGGCGGCCCCTCGCGCGGGGAGACCGGGGGGAGGGGCCCGCCGGGGGCGTCCGGCGCCGCCTCCGTCCGGGACGGATCACGTACGGTCATCGCCCGCCTCCCGCCGCCCGGGGCGCGCCCAGCAGCGCCCACCAGGCCGCCAGGCCCAGGCAGACGGCGGTCAGCACGGTCGCGGGGCCGCCGATGTCGGCGTAGCAGAAGTCGGTGAGCTGCCAGGTCAGCAGGCCGATGGCGATCAGCGCGCAGTCCGGGGAGCGGCCGTCACGGCGTCCGCGCGCCAGCCCGGCGACGGCACAGGTCAGCAGGGCCAGCCAACTGCCCGCCAGGGCCAGCAGCCCGAGCAGTCCCTGCTCGCTGAGGATCAGCAGATACATGTTGTGCGGGGACAGCAGCGGCTGACGGCGGAACGCCTCGCCCGCGCTCTCCGTGTCGCTGCCGGAGGACAGTGCCAGCGAGGCGTGCGCGTCCCGGTGTTCGGGGAAGCCCTTGAGGCCGACGCCGGTCACCGGGTGCTCGCGCCACATCGCGGTCGCCGCCGCCCACATCGCGTACCGGTCCGTCACCGACTGGTCCGGCGCGTCCGTGACCTGGCCGATGCTGCTGATCCGCTCCTGGAGCATCGCCGAGCCGACCCCCAGACCGCCGACCAGGACGACCCCGGCGGCGAGCAGCGCCGCGCCCACCTTCAACGCCCTGCGCGGTCCGGCCAGGGCCAGTTGGAGGGCGCAGGTGACGGCGGTCGCGATCCAGGCGCCCCGGCTGAAGGACAGGGCGAGGGGCAGCGCCAGCGCGAGCGCGCAGCCGGTGGCCAGCGCGCGCTGCCGGGCGGGGGCGTCACCGAGCGCCAGCCCGGTCGCGCAGACCAGGCCCAGGGACACCACGGTCGCCATCCCCATGACGTCCTGCGCGCCGAACGTGCCGACGGCCCGGATCAGCTGCCCCTGGTAGGAGGCGCCGGTGCCGGTGACGTACTGGTGGACGCCGACCGCGCCCTCCCAGCCGGCCAGGGCGACGAACGCCCAGGCCAGCAGGCGGAAGTCGGCGCGGTCCCGGATCAGCAGGGCGACCGCGGCCGGGACCAGCACGAAGATCTGGAGATAGCGGCCGAGGCCGGTCAGTCCGGCGCCCGCCGAGGACGCCCCGGCGGCGGCCACCGCGAGCCCGACCACCGGCAGCGCCAGCACCGCCGCCGCCGTCCGGGACAGCGGACGGCGCCGGGCGCGCAGCAGCCGGACCGCGCAGAACCCGACGACCAGCGCGGACAGCGCGTCGGCCGGACCCGCCCCGCCGCCCGCCGAGGGCAGCCCCAGCAGGGCGATCACGGCGACCACCGGCCACACCGGCGACAGCGTCCGGCGCGCCGGAGCGGTCCGGCGGGGCGGCAGGGTCCGTGGCGCCGGACCGGGCGGAGCGAGCGTCATCGTCCCGGCTCCCTGGGGGGCGCGGCCCGCCGGGGGCGGGGGGTCGGGGCGGCCGGGAGGGTGCGCAGGGTCCTGGTGCGGGCCGTGGCCTCCGGCCGGGGGCGGGCCGGGGGGCGTTCGCCGTGTGCCGCAGCGGGCCGGGTGCCGGGGACGCCGGGGACGCCGGGGAAAGGGGAGAGGGTCGGCATGGGTCAGCTTCCCGCCGAGCGGACCAGCGCGGTCGCCGTGCGCAGCAGGATGCAGACGTCCTGCCACAGCGACCAGTTGTCGATGTAGGCGTTGTCGAAGCGGGCCCGGTCCTCGATGGAGGTGTCGCCGCGCAGTCCGTTGATCTGGGCGAGGCCGGTGATGCCGGTCTGCATCCGGTGGCGGGCCGCGTAGCCGGGGTAGGTCTGGCTGAACTGGGTGACGAAGAAGGGCCGTTCGGGGCGCGGCCCGACCAGGCTCATGTCGCCGCGCACCACGTTCCACAGCTGGAGCAGCTCGTCCAGCGAGGTGCGCCGCAGCAGCCGGCAGAACCAGGACATGCCGTGCTCGCCCGCGACGCTCCAGCGGGTCGCCGACTCGGTCTCGTCGACCGGGCGGTGGGTGCGCAGCTTCAGCAAGGTGAAGGGGCGCCCGTCCTTGCCGATGCGCTCCTGCCGGAACACCACCCCGGGCCCGTCGATCAGCCGCAGCGCCAGCGCGCAGCCCAGCAGCAGCGGGCCGACGGCGACCAGTGCCGGTCCGGCGAGGGCGATGTCCAGGAGGCGCTTACCGGGGCTGCCGCGCCGTCCGGAGCCCAGCTCAAGGCGGCGGCAGGCGAACCCGGCGAGCTGGTCGCGCGCCGGATGCGTGGGCGAGTCGGCGTCCAGTTCCCACAGCGCGCAGCCCGACTCGGCGAGCGCCCGCAGCAGCGGCCCGTGCTCGCCGCGCACCCCGGGATGGACGGCCAGCACATCCCGTACGCCGTTCTGGATCAGGGCCCGCTGCACCTCCTCGCCGGTGGTCAGCACGGGCAGTCCGTCCGGGCCGCCGGGCAGATGGGCGACCACCCCGACCGGGCGCACCCCGCATCCCGGGTGGCGCAGGATCGCGGCGGCCACCCGCTGGGCGACCGGCGCCGGGCCGATGACCAGCGCGGCGCGCGGACGGCGCAGCAGCAGCACCCGGCGCCGCTGGTGGACCACGGCCCGGCCGACGCAGGCGGCGGTCATCTGGGTGGCGACGCCGAGCGCCAGGGTGTGCGGGGTCAGCGCGTGCTGCGGGGCGAGCGCGGCGACCACGGTGGCCAGGCCCAGCCAGCCGACGGCGATCCGCCCGCAGACGGAGGGCAGTTCCTCAAGCACCCCCTGGAGGCGGCGGGGCGTCCGGTGCGGGCGCAGCAGTATCGAGACCGCCACCAGCAGGGCGAGCAGCAGCGGACGGTGGCCGAGCAGCGCGAGCGAGCCGAGCAGGGCGGCGACGCCGTCCGCGAGCAGCAGCGGCAGCAGCACCGGGGGCCGGGCCGGGGGGCGCCGCCGCACCGGCATCCGGAAGCCGCCGTCGCGGCGCCGGGGCGGCAGCACGGACAGGGCCGAGGGTCTGTGCTCCAGGGGCGTGGCCCCGGGGGACGGTACGGGACTTGCCGCAGTGCTTTCCGCAGTCACGAGTGGATCGACTCCCTGTTCTCGGGGGGAGCTACGCGCTCCGCCTGACCGGCGCCGAGCACGTCGCCGTACACCTGGGCGACCGCCTCGGTCATGTGCCGCACGTCGTGCGCGGACCGGACGTGCGCACGCCCCCGGGCGCCCAGTTCCGCGCGCAGCTCCCCGTCGAGCAGCAGCGCGGTGAGGGCGCGGGCCAGCGCGGCCGGGTCGCCCGGCGGCACCAGACCGTGCGCCGCGAGCGCGGGCGGCAGGGCCTCGCGGGCGCCGTCCACCTCGCTCACCACCACGGGCCGCCCGCACGCCATCGCCTCCAGCGGCGCCAGCGCCATGCCCTCCCAGCGCGACGGCAGCACCACCAGGTCGGCGGCCCGGTACCAGGGCACCGGGTCGGCGACCGGGCCGGTGAACAGCGCCCCGCCGTCGAGCGCTTCGAGACGCTCACGGTCGGGTCCGTCGCCCACCAGCACCAGCCGCGCGCCGGGCACCCGGTCGCGGACCGACCGCCAGGCGGTCAGCAGGACGTCCTGGCCCTTCTGCGGGCACAGCCGCCCGACGCACACCACCAGGGGCGCGCCGGGAGCGACGTCCGGGAGCAGGGCCGCGCGGTCCACGGGGGCGGGGCGGAAGCGGGCGGTGTCCACGCCGTTGGGGACCACGCTCCAGCGGGCGCCGATCCCGGCGGCGGCGCCGGTGTCCCGCTCGGCCGCGCTCACACACACCGTGCGGTCCGCCCAGCGCGCCCCGAACCGCTCCCAGCGCAGCGCCAGCGCGGCGGTCGCGCCACCGACGGCCTCGAAGGACCAGGCGTGCGGCTGGAACACGGTGGGGACGCGCCCGCGCACCGCGAGCCGCCCGGCGAGCCCCGCCTTGGCGCTGTGCGCGTGCACCAGATCGGGCCGAACGTCCTCGATCACCCGTACGGCCGCACGGACCTCCCCGGGCAGCGAACGACCCGGCGCGCGCGCCGCGTGCCAGGGTCGCGATCCGGCGCCGAGCGCCCTCGCCTCCTGGGCCAGCGCCCCCTCGGGACAGGCCACCGTGACCGCCCATCCGGCGGCCAGCTGAGCGCGGGTCAGGTCGGCGACGACCCGGGCGACCCCGCCGTCGACCGGCTGCGTCAGATGCAGGACACGCGGCCCGGGGAGGGGTGGTGGCTGGTGCATGGCGCGGTTTCCTCGCTCACGGGCGGTGCTGGTAAACGGGCGGGAACGCGCGCTATTTCCGGGCTTCGACGGCGACGAAGAGCACGCCGGCCCACGCCGCGTCCGGCTGGGAAACGAGCCGGAAGGCCAGCTGGTCACCACCGCGCTCCAGCGCGTGTCCGAGTTCGAACACATCGGAGTCGTAGCCGAGTGTCTGCTCGAACGCGGGTTCGCGGCGTCCCGGAGAGCCGGTGACGGTGGCGTTGAGGATGTCCCCGTCCGGGTTGGAGGCGTCGGCGAGCGGGACCGGGGCGCGGCGGTCGGCGGAGACGGTGAGAGTGTCGGCGCCGGTGCCGCGTAAGCCGTTGTAGGCGACCAGGCCGATCTGTCCGGCCGCGCCCGCGGGGGCGCCGAGGCCGGTCACCCGGATCTCGTGCCCGGCCCGGTCCAGCGCCTCGAACCCGTCCCACAGCGCCAGTCGGCGCAGCGGCTCGGCGGCGTGCTCGTAGGCCACCACCAGGGTCCAGCCCGCCCACGCCCCGCCGTGCGGTCCGCCGCGCGCGGCGTTGATCCCGGCGACGGTGTAGAGCCCGGCGCCGCCCGCGCGCACCCGCCGGGTGACGTCCGCCGACGCCTGGTAGGCGTCCGCGCCCCGGGCCGCGCGTCGGCCGACGGCGGTGTCGGCGAGGACCTCGCCGTAGCCGCCGCCGGGCGCGGCCAGCAGCACCCGGGCGTTGTCCCGGGCGGGCCGGTGCTCCCCGGCGAGCAGATTGCCGCCCCAGTACAGCCGGGCGTACGTCACCGTGGCGCCGGTGGGCAGCCGGACCTCGGCGCGGGAGGAGTTGGCGGTGCCGGGGTCGTCGTCGATGTCGACGTACTCCATGGCGAGGCCGCCGCCGTCGCCGGGGCCGCCGTCCCGGGTGGCCTGGCAGGCGGGGGTCGCGGCGCAGGTGACGGAGGTGTTGGCGGCGCGGACGAAACCGCCGTGCTGGACGGCGCGGTGGCGTTCGGCGAAGGCGATGCGCTCGCTGTCGGCGGCGGGCGGGGCGAGGGCGGGGGCATCGCCGGGGGCGGCGGGCCCGACCGCGCAGACGAGACCGGCGAGGGCGAGGGCGCCGACCGTCGCGCGGCGCAGCAGCGATCCGGGGGAGTGCGGCATGACCGGCGTGCCCTTTCCTGCGGTGTCTCGCGGTTCATGGGATGGACGGGCCATACGGGTATGTCGAACGGTCCGCAACTCTAGTCGCTATCCGTATTAATCCATCGAAACCGGACAAGTGTGTCGGAATCGTGAAGCCCGACCCCGGGGGTACATCACCCCTTTGGCGGCACAACCCGGCGGAGCGTGGTGCGTTGACACAGCGCTGGGCATCCCGCCCGGATGTTTGTGTCAACCCCCAAGGAGCACCTCTCCATGTCGCGTATCGCGAAGGGCCTGGTCCTGACCACCGTTGCCGCCGCGGCCGTCGCCGGCGGCGCCGGTGTCGCCGCCGCCGACAGTGGCGCCCAGGGCGCTGCGGCCCACTCCCCGGGCGTGCTGTCCGGCAACGTCGTGCAGGTCCCGGTCCACGTGCCGGTCAACGTCTGCGGCAACACCATCAACGTCGTCGGTCTGCTGAACCCGGCGTTCGGCAACACCTGCGTCAACCACTGACGTCACGACGTCTCTTCGTGGCCGGCCGTCCTCCCCCTCGGCGGGGAGGGCGGCCGGTTCGTCATGTGTGGGGGTGCCCCGAATGGGGGTGCGCGGAGGTGTCGCCCGGCCCGGCCTCAACTCGCCGTCGTCCGGCGGCGGATGGTCCGGCGCGGAGGGCGGCGCGCCGGTCAGGTGATGACGTGATGTGTCCGCTCGGTTGCGGAGCGCGATGGTCACTCGCACGGTGGAGTCACGGCCGCGCACACCAGTGCGGCCGGGATGTGTGCATCACTCGAAAGGAAGTCCCATGCGTGGTCTGCCCCAGCGGCGTATCGCGTCCACCGTTCTCTGCGCCGCCCTCGTCCTCGGACTCGCCGCCCCGGCGGTCGCGGCCGAGCACGCCCTGTCCGGGGAGCGCGTCGCCGCCACCCGGGCGCCCGTCCCCGGCGCGGACGCGCTGCTCGCCCAGACCCGGAGCCTGAGCGACATCGGCGGGGTGCTCACCCCGGTCACCGAACTCCTCAGCACCGCGCTCAACGCCGACAACGGCCAGCTCACCCCCGACCAGGCGACCCGGCTCGCCGACGCGGCAAAGAGCGCCATCACCGAGGCCGGTGCCACGGCCGCCCCGTCGGCCGCCCCGCCGGTCGCCCTGCCGGACCCGGCCGCGGACACCCGCGACGGCCGAGGCGCCCGCAAGGTGCCCGCCGACCTCAAGGACGACGCCCTCGCCGCCCTCCAGAAGGCGGTGGCCGACCTGATCGCGGCGACCACCTCCGGCGACGTCGGCCAGGTCGTCCCGGCGGCGACCGGCGTGGTCACCGGCATCGTCAACGTCCTCGCCGCGGTGCTGCTCGGCGGCGGGCTGCCCGCGCCGGACCTCGCCGGACTCCCGTCACTGCCGACCCTGCCGGTGTCCCTCCCGGCGACCCCGGCCCTCCCGGCGACCCCGGCGGCACCAGCGCTCCCGGCGGCGCCCAACCTCCCGGCGGCGCCGAACCTGCCGGCCGCCCCCGCGCTCCCGGCGGCGCCCAACCTGCCCGCCGCACCGGACGCCCCCGCGGCACCGGCCCTCCCGGCCGCACCGGACGCCCCCGCCGCCCCCGCTCTCCCGGCCGCACCGGACGCCCCCGCCCTCCCGGTGACGGCCCCGAACCCCCCGGCGTCGTAACCCCCGGCGTCGCCACCGCGCACCGCGCACCGCGCACGGCACTCCGCGCACCGCGCATCGCCCCGGGCCCGCTCCGTCGAGAAGCGGGCCCGGGGTTCTTATGACTTCTGCCGATTTCCGCGCGACGGAGTTTCCCTCCCGGTGAAGGGTCGTTAGGCACGGCGGCAGAATTCCCCGCGGCAGCCGGCAGTCCCGGTCGCCGAAGAAAGGAACCCGATGAAGTCGCTGAAGGCCGCCGTTGTCGTCGCCGGAACCGTGGCCCTCGCCGGTGCCGCCGCGCCCGCGTTCGCCCACAACACCGCCGATCTCACGCCGACCAGCCTGAACGGCGCCGTGAACACCCTCACCAGTGGCCGTCTGACGCCCGCCGACGCGATGCCGCTCCAGCACCAGTCCAACGCCCTCGACACCGAGAACAAGGACTCCGCGCTCAGCACCGTCAAGGGTGCCGCCACCGCTCTCAACAAGGGCGGGCTGCTCGGCGGGCTCCCGCTCCAGAGCTGAGCCCCGGCGATCCGGCGCACATTACCGAAAGGGCCGATTCCATTCCCCGGGAATCGGCCCTTTCGGTATTTCGGAATTACCCCGGCACCGCCCCCGGCGTCCTTCGCCAGGCATATTCCCCCGGCCTCCCGGAAGGCATGTCCGCCCCCGCCACGGCAGCGGAAACCCCCCGTTTCCCTCGTTCGTGTGGAGCGGCGCCGCGCCATCCCCCGGTCGGGTGAGAACGCGCCGGGCGGTGTTCGGACCCGGGGCTAGGGTCGCGCGGGTGACCACAACCTCCGGCGCAACCCGCCCCTTCCACCCCGCCGACCTCGGCACGCTCGTCGTGATGGCCTGGAGCGGCGAAGCCCCCGACGGCGACATGCCCTACCTCCTCGCCTACTCCCTCGGCGACGCCGCCGACGGCCCCGAGGTGACCACCGCCGCCGTCGAGCGGCTGCTCACCGACAACGGCCTCCCGGTCGGCGGTGACCTCGTCGACGGCAACGTCACGCCCAGCCTCCCGGTCAGCCTGCTGGTCGAGGCCGGTACGGCGGTCGTCGCCATGCCCCACCTCAACGCCACGGTCACCCCGCCCCCGGAGTGGCTGGACGCGGTCGGCGAACGCGGCTTCGCCTACTTCGTGTTCACCACCCGCCCCTGGCCCGAGGCCGAGCCGGGCAAGCCCGTCGAGCCCGAGGCGCTCGCCGCGTTCGCCGGTGCCGAGGAGACCCTGGACGCCGCCGCCCACGTCGTCCTCCCCGCCCGCAGCCTGCGCGTCTGACCACCACCACAGGGGCACCAGCGGCCGGACCGCCGCCCCGGGTCCCCCGACCCGGTGCCGGTCCGGCCGCTCCCGCGTTCACCCGCCGGGAGGACCTCCGGCCGGGCGGCGACGGCCGCCCGACGAACCGACCATCACCCCGTCCCACAACTGCGGCACCCGGGCGAATTGTGCGCTCGTCACGCGCCCGCCCTCGTTGGGCCTGTGGACGTCGATCCCAGGAACCGATTCGAAGGACCGTAGCTGACATGAAGCCGAGCACCCGAGGAACCCTCGCCGCCCTCGCCACCGGAGTGGCCGCCGCCCTCGGCGCCGCCGCCACCCCCGCGACGGCCGCCGAGACGGTTCCCGTCCCCGTGCCGCTGGACGGCGTCGAGTACTCCCTCGGCATGGAAGTGCCCACCCTCTCCGCCGAACTGCCGCTGCCCACGCCCGGCGCCCCCGACGGCCCCCGCTATGTCGAGGGCCGGCTCCTGCCCGACCGCGCCCTGCCGCAGCTCCCGGTCAGCACCGGACTGCCCGGCGCCCGGCTGCGCGCCCCGCTGCCCCGGGTCCTCGGCGACCAGTTCGACCACCTCGCGGTCGACGCCCCCGCCGCCGACGTCCGCGCCCTCGCCCCCGGCCTCACCGTGGACGCCCCACTGACCGCCCCCAACCCCGACAACTTCGGCCTGCCCGACCCGAAGCTGCCCCAGGCCGGGGTCCTCACCCCGGTCCTCCAGACCGTCCCCGGCGCGGACATCGTCATGGGCCCGGGACTCTGACGGACGGCCACCACCACCGGTCACGACACCCTGACGTTCGACTGCCCGGCCCCTGACTGACACTCCATCAGCCTCCGCCCGGCCCCTTCGACGGTGACCGTGCGCCTCCTCGTGCGGTTAGCGGTAGCGACACACAGCACCGGGCAACGGACGAGGAGCACACATGGTCGTCAGCGTCGGAGGGGTACGTCGGGGGCCGGGCGGCAGAGCGGGACGGGGCCGCGGCGGACGGCGGGAGGTGCTGCGCGGGCTGTTCGCGACGGTGGCCGCGCTGGCCGTCGCCCCGCTGGTGGCCGCCTCCCGGCCCGCCCGCCGCGAGGCCGCGCCGCCCCCGGACACGGCCTTCGACGAGATCCACCGGGGCCGCCGGATCAGAGGCGCCCGCACCACCGTGGCCGGTGCCCTGGCCGCCGGTGCCTGGCACGTCACCGTCGACGGACGGCCCCTGCCGCTGATGCGGCGGGCCGACGGCGGCTGGCTCAGCATGGTCGACCACTACCGCTCGTACCCCACCCCCCTGGACGCGGCCCGTGCCGCCGTCGACGAACTCGGTCCGGGCGAGCGGCTGCGCGAGACGGTCATGAGCCACGAGGGGGGCCACCATGGTCTACACGCGTAAGGACGTCAGCAGCCTCACCGCCGCCGAGAAGCGGCGGTTCGTGACGGCCCTGCTGGAGCTGAAGCGACGCGGCGAGTACGACGAATTCGTGCGGATGCACATCGACTACTACGTCTCCGACGGCGAGGGCGGGCTGCGTACGGCCCATATGGCGCCCTCGTTCCTGCCCTGGCACCGCCGCTTCGTGCTGGACCTGGAGGAGGCGCTGCGCCGGATCGACCCGGCGGTGAGTGTGCCGTACTGGGACTGGACCCGGGACCGGTCCGCGAAGGCGGCGCCGTGGAGCAAGGATCTGCTCGGCGGGAACGGGCGGTCGGGCGACCGGCAGGTCACCGAGGGGCCGTTCGCGTACCGGGAGGGCGGCTGGACCCTGCGCGAGGGGGTCACCGACGCCGAGTACCTGACCCGGGACCTGGGCCGGGCCAAGGACCCGATCGAGCTGCCCACCAAGGACGACGTGGAGTGGGCGATGAAGGACGGCACGTACGACGTGGCGCCCTGGAACTCGACCTCCGCCAGCGGGTTCCGCAACCGGCTCGAGGGATGGGGCAGCGGTCGGGGCGCGGTGTCCTGGCGCAACCACAACCGGGTGCACCGCTGGGTCGGCGGGGCGATGCTCGGCGGGGCGTCCGTCAACGACCCGGTGTTCTGGCTGCACCACGCCTTCGTCGATCTGCTGTGGCTGCGCTGGCAGCAGCGGCACAAGCAGCACCGCTATCTGCCCGACAAGCCGCCCGCGTCCGGCGACGCCCAGCACGGCCGGATCGTCGCCCGGCACGAGAAGCTGCCGCCCTGGGACCTGACCCCGGACCAGTTGGAGGACACCGGCGGGATCTACCGCTACGGATAGCCCCGTCAGGGGCGGCCCCCGGGAACGGGGAGAGCCCCGGCGCTCGGAGGTGCCGGGGCTCTCGGGGGTCGTCGTGCGGGCACGACGGGTGGGGGTGGGCTCAGTGGCCGTAGCCGCCCTCGCCGTAGCCGCCGCCGTCGCGGTGGTCGCGGCCGTGGTCGCTGATGTTGAGGCAGGTGTTGCCGAAGGCCGGGTTCAGCAGGCCGATGACGTCCACGGTGTTCCCGCACAGGTTGACCGGCACGTGCACCGGGACCTGGAGCAGGTTGCCCGAGAGCACACCGGGCGAACCGACGGCAGCGCCCTCGGCGCCCGCGTCCGCCATGGCCATGCCGGTGCCGCCCAGAACCACGGCGCCCGCGCCGAGAGCGACCCCGGCGACCTTCGCGATGCGAGACATCACGTTCTCCTTACTGACTCGATGAGCGCGGGGGCAGGACTCGCCGCCGCACTTCTCCTTCAACGCCGGGGGCGGGGGCGGGTCACGGTGTGTGAGTGGGGATCACCCCGTTGTCCGTCGGGTCGGGCCGCCGGTCAGGGGAGGCGGCGTACGGGAGCGCCGTCCAGGTAGGCGCGGATGTTCTCCACCGCCTGGCCGTAGTACGTCCGGTAGTTGGCCTCGGTGACATAGCCCAGGTGCGGGGTGGCCAGCAGCCGGGGTGTGGTGCGCACGGGGTGGTCGGCGGGTAGCGGTTCGAGGTCGAAGACATCGAGTCCGGCGCCCGCGATCCGGCCCTCGCGCACCGCGGCGAGCAGCGCGTCCTGGTCGACGATCGCGGCCCGTGAGGTGTTGACGAGATACGCGGTCGGCTTGAGCAGGGCGAGTTCGGCCGCCCCCAGCAGCCCCCGGGTGCGCTCGCCCAGCGCCAGGTGTACGGAGACGAAGTCGCTGTCGGCGAGCAGGGCTTCCATGGACGGGGCGAGGTCGGCGCCGTGCTCCCGGGCCCGTTCCTCGGTCAGGTGCCGGCTCCAGGCCGTCACGCGCATACCGAAGGCCAGGCCGACGCGCGCCACCCGGCTGCCGATCTTGCCGAGGCCCAGCAGTCCCAGGGTGCGGCCGTGCAGATCGGCGCCCACCGTGGACTGCCAGGGGCCGCCCGCGCGCAGCGCCGTGTGCTCGGTGGTCAGCCCGCGGGCCAGGCCCAGCAGCAGCGCCCAGGTCAGTTCGACCGGCGGGGTCTGGGCGCTCGCCGTGCCGCACACGGTGACCCCGTGGTGTTCGGCGGCGGTGTAGTCGATGACCGAGTTGCGCATCCCGGAGGCGATCAGCAGCTTCAGCCGGGGCAGCCGGGAGAGCACGGTGGCGGGGAAGGCGACGCGTTCGCGCAGGGTCACCACGATGTCGATGTCGGCGAGCGCCGCCACCAGGGCGTCCTCGTCGGGGAAGTGGGTACGGAACGTCACCGTCTCCACCCGGTCGGCCAGCGCCGTCCAGTCGGCCAGCTCGGTGGCGATGCCCTGGAAGTCGTCGAGCAGGGCGCAGCGCAGACGCACGGTGGTCTCCCAGGGAGGGGCGGGGCGGGGCGGGGACAGGGCGGGGACAGGGGAGGACCGACTGTAGTGCGCACGGCCGGTGGGGGCGACGGGCCCCGGTCCGGTTCCGCGACCAGGACCCGGCGACCGGGACCCGGGAGGTGTGGGCCGGGTCGGACGCCGGGCCGCTGCCCGGGAGGTGGTCCGACCTGTCCGGCCGCTGTCATGGCTGTCCGGGGACTGTCGTTCCGGTGCGGAACGTGGAAAGGGCCGGGTGGACCGGCCGGTTCGGTGGGCGCGGGCGACGGGAGCGGTGTAGCTTGAACTGGAGAAAAAATCTCCAGTTATGGGGGGTCAGGTGGCCGCGGGCGACGACGGTTCGGGGGGGTCCAGCAGTCGTTCGGCGGCCCAGCGGGCCCATTCCTGCTCCAACTGGCGCTGGCGCAGCCCGTGTTCCAGGACGAGACCGCCGAACAGGCTCAGTTCGTCCCGCTCCCAGTCCACGGTGTCCCGCAGTGCGATCAGCGCCTCGTACTCCTTGGTCATGGTGTCCGCGTGGTGCAGCAGGCGCTGGGCGGCCTCCTCGCGGGGGAGCAGGCCGAGGAAGAAGGTCTGGAGCAGCATCGGGTTGCGCTGGGCGCGCGGGGCCTCGGTCTCGCCGACCCAGCGGCGCACCTCCGCGAGGCCCTCAGGGGTCAGCTCGTACTGCTTACGGCCCCGAGGGCCTTCGTCCGTGACCGTGATCAGACCGGCCGCGTCCAGCTTGGTCAGCTCGCCGTAGATCTGGCTCTGCTTGGCGGGCCAGACGTTGCCCAGGGAGGTGTCGAAGATCTTCAGCAGGTCGTAGCCGCTGCCGGGGCGGTAGACGAGGAGCCCGAGGAGGGCGTGGCGAAGGCTCATGACCACCAGCCTAACGCGTGTCACTCCAATGTTGACAGGTCGAGATTTACCGATCGGGAGGGGAAGGTGCTGGGTGGGTCCGTCAGGGAGGGTCTCCGGAGCGGGGTCTCCGGCCGGAGCGGGGTTCCCGGGGCGGGGTTCCCGGAGTGACGTTCCTATCTTGACATGTTGCTTATGGAGCTTCTAACTTCCACCTGTCAAAGTTGGAACATGAGGAACCTGGGCTGAAGCAGGGGGCAGGCGGCATGGGCTATGTACGCGGGTTCATTCCCTGGGTCGTCTCGGGCGGGGTCTCCGCCTGGGACTGGCGCTGGGGCGCGGTGGCGGGCTTCGTCACCGGAGTGCTGCTGTTCGTCCAGGACCGGCGGCGCGGGGTCGCCGCCGACGCGCTGGTGCTGGAGGCGGGCAGCATCCTCTTCTTCATCCTTCTCGGCGGCTACGCCTTCGCCGACCCGGACTCCCCGGCCGAGCGCTGGAACGGTGTGCTGTCCTTCGCCTGGCTGGCCGGGATCGCCTGGGGCAGCCTCGCCCTGCGCCGCCCCTTCACCCTCGGCATCGCCCGCCGCCAGACGCCGCCCGAGTACTGGGACCACCCCGGCTTCGTCGCCGTCAACCAGGTGATCACCGCCGTCTGGGCGGCCGGGTTCACCTTCATCCTCGGCGTGCTGGCGGTCTGCGAGGCGACCGGTGCGCCGGACTGGATCGGCTGGACGGCCCGGATCGCCGGTCTGCTCGCACCCGCCCTGTTCACCAAGGTCTACCCCGCCCGTGTCCAGGCCAGGATGCAGGCACAGGCGCCGGACGCCTGACCGCCACACCCCAGGGAGCACACCCCATGAGCACCGACCGCGCCTCCGCGCCCCCGTCCGTCCCCCCGCATCTCGCCGGGAACTTCGCGCCCGTCCCGGACGAGGTCACCGTCACCGAACTCGCCGTCACCGGCGCCGTGCCGCCCGAGCTGACCGGCTGGTACCTGCGCAACGGACCCAACCCGCACCAGGCGGCCTCCGCCCACTGGTACACCGGCGACGGCATGGTCCACGGGATACGCCTGGAGGGCGGCCGGGCGGTCTCGTACCGCAACCGCTGGGTGCGTACGCCCACCTTCGAGACCGGGGCGAGCGTCTACGGGCCCGACGGGACCATGAACCTCGCGAACGCCAAGGCCAACACCCATGTGGTGCGGCACGCCGGACGGACCCTCGCCCTGGTGGAGACCTCCCTGCCCTACGAACTGAGCTGCGCCCCCGGCACCGAACTCGACACCCTGGGCGCCCATGACTTCGGCGGGCGGCTGCACACCCCGATGACCGCCCACCCCAAGACCTGCCCGGACACCGGCGAACTCCACTTCTTCGGGTACGGCGGACTGCGACCGCCGTACCTCACCTATCACCGCGCCGACGCCACCGGTGAGCTGACCGTGAGCCGTCCCGTCGACGTCCCCGGGCACACCATGACCCACGACTTCCATCTCACCCGTCACCATGTGGTGTTCATGGACCTGCCCGCCGTGTTCAGCATGGAGCGGGCCGTCGACCCGGCCGGGGGTATGCCCTACGTCTGGTCCGACACCTACGGCGCCCGGCTCGGTGTGCTGCGCCGCGACGACCCGTACGGCGCGGTGCGCTGGTTCGCCATCGAGCCCTGCTATGTCTTCCACACCCTCAACGCCCACGAGGAGGACGACGGACGGCGGCTGGTCCTGCTCGGGATGCGCTACCCCAAGCTGGAGGACGGCGCCCTCGTCTCCTCCCCCGCCGTCCTGTGGCGCTGGACCATCGACCTCACCACCGGCAGCCTCACCGAGGAGCAACTCGACGACCGCCCGGGGGAGTTCCCCCGGGTCGACGACCGGCTCACCGGCCTCGACGCCCGCTTCGGCCACGCCACCGCCGCGCCGCTCCCCGAACTCAGCCCCTACGACCCCACCGAGCCGCGTGCCGCGATCCACCGCTACGACCTGCGCGGGTCCACCGTCGCCAGCCACTGGTTCGCCCCCGGACGCCAGCCCGGCGAGGCTGCCTTCGCCCCCGCCGACGACCGCCCCGGCGGCCCCGGCTGGCTCATCACCTTCGTGTACGACGCCGCCACCGACCGCAGCGACCTGGTGATCCTGGACGCCGACCGGCTCGCCGCCGACCCCGTGGCCACCGTTCATCTGCCCCGCCGGGTCCCGGCCGGGTTCCACGGCAACTGGCTGCCGGACGACTGACCGGCAGCCGTCCGGCCGGCCTCACCTGACCCGCTCCGCAGAATCTGTGCCCGTACGCGCAAGATTCGAGCGCGGACGGGAAAGAATCCGCGCCCCGTGCTCACCAGCATGGACGCTGAGCGAGAGCCGGTACCTCCCCAGAGTGCTGACGCCCATGGCGCCGAGTCCCGCCACGGCCGGGTGCTGGAAGGAAAACTCATGCTGATCCCTGACACCGCCGACACCGCGCCGCCCGACGACGCGACCCTGACCCGGGCCGCCCAGCGCGGCGAGGTGACCGCGCTGGGACATCTGCTGGAGCGGCACCGGGCCGGGATGCGGGCGGTCGCGCTGAGCATCCTGGGCCCCGGCGCCGACGCCGACGATGTGCTCCAGGACGCGGCGCTGACCGCGCTGCGCCGGATCGGGGACGTCCGTGACCCGGCCGCCGTGGGTGCCTGGCTGCGCATGGTCGTGCGCAACGCCGCCCGGTCCGTGCTGCGCGAGTCGGCGGTGCTGCGGTCCCTGCCGGTGGACGAGGTGCACCTGCCGTCCACCGACATCGGGCCCGAGCAGTGGCTGGAGCGCAGCGCGCTGCGGGACTGGGTGTGGGCGGCGCTGGAGGAGTTGTCGCCGGTGCTGCGGATGCCGCTGGTGCTGCGGCACTTCACGGCGTCGGTGACGTCGTACGAGCAGATCGCCTACGCCTGCGGGGTGCCCGTCGGGACCGTGCGCAGCCGGCTCAGCCAGGGCCGGGCCAAGCTCGCCGACGCGCTCGCCGCGACCGCGGACGCGCCGCACGGGGACGCCGAACAGCGGGTGCGGGCCAGTCGGAACGAGGCGCGGCGGATGCTGGCGGCGGCGCGGGACCGGTCGGGCGGGGCGGTCGGGGCGGGTGGGTCGAGTAGGTCGGTCGGGTCGGGCGGGGCGGTCGGGGGGTGCCGGGAGTTGGCTCGGGCGTCGTGATGTCGGCCTGAATTCACCCTTCGTTCACCCGGTGTCGTGAACCGTCGTGGCGCGCCCACCAGTTCGGTTGCCCGCTTAGGTCATTTGAGCGAAGCCTGCGGGGACGACGAGATCTAGTGTGTACCCCGGCTGGCACGACTCACCGACGACAGGGGGAGCCGGCACATGAGCACCGTCAAGAACATCGTCCTCGTGCACGGGGGGTTCGTGGACGGGTCCGGATGGTGGGGGGTGCACGAGCGGCTGGTGACCGACGGCTACCACGTCAGCATCGTGCAGAACCCCACCCAGTCGCTGGCCGACGACGTCGCCGCGACCCTGCGGGTGATCGCGCAGCAGGACGGTCCCGTGGTCCTCGTCGGGCACTCCTACGGCGGGGTCGTCATCACCGAGGCCGGGCGGCACGAGAAGGTGGCGGCGCTGGTGTATGTCGCCGCGTTCGCGCCGAAGGCGGGGGAGTCGGTGAACTCACTGATCGCCGATCCGCCGGTGGGGGCGCCCGCGGCGCCGCTGCTGCCGCCGCAGAACGGGTTCCTGTTCCTGGACCGGGAGCGGTTCCGGGCGTCCTTCGCGGACGATCTGCCGGCCGCGCAGGCGCGGTTCATGGCGGATTCACAGGTGCCGTGGGGGGTGGAGGCGCTGAACGGGGCGGTGGGGGAACCGGCGTGGGCGCGGAAGCCGGCGTGGTATCTGGTCGCGGGGGACGATCGGATGATTCCGCCGCTCGCTCAGCGGGCGATGGCGGAGCGGGCGGGGGCGACGGTGGCTGAGGCGGCGGGGAGCCATGCGATTTATGTGTCCCGGCCTGATGCTGTGGTCGATCTGGTGAAGCAGGCGGCGTCGGTGGGGGTTTGAGGGGGCTGTTGTTGTGTGTTGGGTGCGGGTCGGTGGTGGGTTCTCGCGCAGTTCCCCGCGCCCCTGAGAGGGGGGGTGCTGTTGCGTGTTGGGTGCGGGTTGGTGGTGGGTTGTTGCGCAGTTGCCCGCGGCCCTCAGGGGTGGGGGGTGATGCGGGTTGAGGCCTTCTTGGCTGCTTGTTGGAGTTGGTTCAGGTCTACGGTGGTGGGGGTGCCGGAGGATATGGCCTTTTCGCCTGCTACCCAGGTGTCTGTGACCGCTCGGGAGCCTGCTGCCCAGAGGGTGTTGGACAGGAGGTGGGGGGCGGGGACGTCCAGGCCCGCCGGGAAGTAGGGGTTGTCCACCGACAGGTGGATCATGTCGGCCCAGTTGCCCGCGCGCAGAGCGCCGATGTCGGTACGGCCCAGGGCCGCCGCGCCCGCCGACGTGACCATCAGGAACGCCTCCTCGGCGCGCAGCGCCATCGGGTCGGCGGCCGTCAGCCGGGCGAACATCATCGCCAGTCGCGCCTCCTCCCACAGATCCAGGTCGTCGTTGCTGGCCGGGCCGTCCGTGCCCAGGCCGACCGGGACCCCGGCGGCGCGCAGCGCGGTCAGCCGGGCCGTGCCGGACGCCAGTTTGGCGTTGGAGCCGGGACAGTGCGCGACCCCCGCCCCGGCCGCCGCCAGGGTCGCGATGTCCCCGTCGGAGAGGTGCACCGCGTGCGCGGCGAGCAGGCGGCCTTCCAACAAGCCTGTTTCTTTGAGGAGTTGGGGGACCGAGCCGTAGCGCTCGCGGGTCGCCGTGTCCTCGGCGAGGGTCTCGGCGACATGGATGTGCACCAGCGCGCCCCGCGGTCCCGCCTCCTCCGCCGTCCGCCGCAGCGCCTGGGGCGGCAGGGTGTACGTGGAGTGCGGGCCGTAGCCCAGCTCGATCCGCTCACCGGGGCCGAAGCGCAGTCCGTCGGCGTCGATCCAGCGGCTCACGGCGTCGAGGTCGGACCGCCAGTCCCGGCCGGGCAGGTCGAAGTAAGCGGGCGCCAGCAGCACCCGGCTGCCCGCCCGCAGCGCCGCCTCGGCGACCTGCTCGCCGTGTGTGTACATCTCGGCGCTGGTGGTGATGCCGTGGCGGAGCATCTCCACACAGCCCAGCAGCATTCCGGTCCCGGCGTCCGCCGGGGTCATGCGGGCCTCGGCGGGCCAGATGGCCTCCTGGAGCCAGCGCAGCAGCGGCAGATCGGCGCCCAGGCCGCGCAGCAGCGACATGGGGGAGTGGGCGTGGGCGTTGACCAGGCCGGGGGCGAGGATGCCGGTCAGCCGGGTGCGCGGACCGGCGTGGGCGGGGGCGTCGGCGGCCGGGCCGCAGTAGGTGATCCGGCCGTCCGCGCCCACATCGACGGCCGCGTCCCGCAGGACGGAGCAGTCCGGGTCGGCGGGCAGCGCGACGGGGGCCAGATAGCGGTGCGGAGTGGGCATGGGGGTGGGGGGTCCTGGTTCCTGGGGCGGGAGGGCGGGAGGGCGGGAGGGCGGTCGACGGGGCCGTACGGGGCCGTATGGGGCACAGTCAATCCGTACGGGGTCAGTCAACCGTGACAGGCCCTAGCGGCCCCAGGCGGACAGATCGATCCGGCCATCGCTGTCCCCGCCGCGGGTCAGCAGGTCCGTGCGGCCCGATGACCAGACCACCGCGACCCGGTCGCCGTCGTTGAGTTCGACCGTGCCCCGGGTGCGGGTGGTGTCGTCGGGGTCGGTGCAGCGGAGCAGCAGGGTGTCCGCCTTCAGCAGGCCCTCGCACGCCTGCCGCCCGCCGCCGTCCGGGCGTTGGGACGCCAGCCGTACGGTGCCGTCCTTCACGACCATGGCCACCTGGTCGACATCCGTCTCACCGAGCCAGTCGCCGTCCAGGGCCAGCGACGGGGGCCGGCTGACGGGGGCCGCCGGGGCCGCGGCGGGGGACGGGTCGTCGCCGCCGCAGCCGGTGAGGGCGAGGGCGCCCAGGGCGGTCAGGGCGCCGAGGAAGGGTGTGCGCATGAGTCGGTCTCCGGGGGAGGGACGGTGGGGAGCGCCCACAAGACGGCCCGGACGCCGCCGAGTTCGCTCCCGGCGGCGTGACTCCGCTCACAACCGGCCCCGCGCGGGGCGGCTCAGTCCGTACGCAGGTCCTTGACCCGCTTCAGCTTGCCCACCGACCGTTCCAGCGTCTCCGGGTCGACGACCTCCACGTCCACACTCACCCCGACCGCGTCCTTGACGCCCCGCGCGATGTCCCGCGCGGCGGCCTCCCGCTGGTCCGGGCCGCTGGTGGCACGGGCCTCGACCAGGACCGTCATATGGTCCATCCGGCCCCGGCGGCTCAGCCGGATCTGGAAGTGCGGGGCCACCGCGGGCAGCCGCAGCACGATCTCCTCGATCTGGCTGGGGAACACGTTCACCCCACGCAGGATGATCATGTCGTCGGAGCGGCCGGTGATCTTCTCGATCCGGCGGAAACCCGGCCGCGCGGTGCCCGGCAGCAGCCGGGTCAGATCCCGGGTGCGGTAGCGGACCACGGGCAGCGCCTCCTTGGTGAGCGAGGTGAACACCAGCTCACCGGAGTCCCCGTCGGGCAGCACCGCGTCGCCCAACGGGTCCACCACCTCCGGGTAGAAGTGGTCCTCCCACACATGCAGCCCGTCCTTGGTCTCCACGCACTCCTGCGCCACCCCCGGGCCGATCACCTCCGACAGCCCGTATATGTCCACCGCGTGGAGGTCGAGGCGCTCCTCCATCTCCCGGCGCATCTCCTCCGTCCACGGCTCGGCGCCGAAGATGCCCACCTTCAGGGAGGTGGTCCGCGGATCGATGCCCTGGCGCTCGAACTCGTCGATCAGGGTGAGCATGTACGACGGGGTGACCATGATGATCTCGGGCCGGAAGTCCTGGATGATCTGCACCTGGCGCGCGGTCATCCCGCCCGAGGCGGGGATCACCGTACAGCCCGCCCGCTCCGCCCCGTAGTGCGTGCCCAGGCCGCCGGTGAACAGGCCGTAGCCGTACGACACATGGACCTTGTGACCCGGGCGGCCACCGGCCGCGCGGATCGAGCGGGCCACCACGTCCGCCCATATCGACAGGTCGTGCTCGGTGTAGCCGACGACCGTGGGGCGGCCGGTGGTGCCGCTGGAGGCGTGCACCCGGCGCACCTGGTCCATCGGCACGGCGAACATCCCGAAGGGGTAGGTGTCGCGCAGATCGGCCTTGGTGGTGAAGGGGAAGTGGGAGAGGTCCTCCAGGGTCCGGCAGTCTCCGGGCTCCACCCCGGCCGCGTCGAACTTCTTGCGGTACAGCTCCACGTGGTCGTACGCGTGGCGCAGGGTGGCGCGCAGCCGGGTCAGCTGGAGCGCCCTGACCTCCTCGCGCGACAGCCGCTCGGCGTCGTCCAGCAGCTCCTTCGGCAGGGGTTCGCCCCGGCGCCGCCCACCGTCCCCGGCCGGTCCCGGCGCGGTCGCTTCGCTCATCACGGCTCCTCGTGCTGGTGCTGCGGTGTCCCGCGCGGGGTGCGGGCGCGGGCGAACGCCATGTCGGCGAGCAGGCAGACATGCCCGCCGTGGGCGATCCGGTGCCCGTTGACCTGGTCGGCGGTCACCGTCATCCGGGTCACGGCCGTCCCCGGGCCGTGCTCCAGGAGTGCGATGCCGGCGTGGTGCGAGGCCCGGTCCGCGGCGAACATCGTCGCTACCGGGTCGGCTGCGGGGCAGGGCACGGGAGTGGGAGCGGGAGCGGGTGCGGGGCTGGTCGCGCGGGGTGGCCGGGGGGTCATCTCCATCGCCTCTCCACCGCCTCGTGGGACGTCGGGGCGGGCGGGGCCGCCGGGGGCACGGGCCGCCCTTGTGAACCGACCGAACATTCGGTTAGCGTGCGGCGTGGTCAAGTAATCCAGCAAGACCCCCGCCTGTCAAGGGGGGCTTGAGGGGCTCGGCGTCCGTCCGGGGCGCCCGTCGCAGTGGAGGAGCCTGCCGATGTCCGAGGTGTATCTGGTCGACGGGGCCCGCACCCCGCAGGGCCGCTACGGCGGTGCCCTGGCCGCCGTACGCCCCGACGATCTCGCCGCGCTGGTGGTGGGCGAGGCCGTCCGCCGGGCCGGGGTTCCCGGGGACGCCGTGGACGAGGTGATCCTCGGCGCCGCCAACCAGGCGGGCGAGGACAACCGGGACGTGGCGCGGATGGCCGTACTGCTCGCCGGACTGCCGCACACCGTGCCCGGCTACACCGTGAACCGGCTGTGCGCCTCCGGGCTCACCGCCGTCGCGTCGGCCGCCCAGACGATCCGCGCGGGCGAGGCGGACCTGGTGGTCGCCGGGGGCGTGGAGTCCATGACCCGGGCGCCCTGGGTCATGGAGAAGCCCGGCACGCCCTGGGCCAAGCCGGGCCGGACGTACGACACCGCGCTCGGCTGGCGCTTCACCAACCCGCGCTTCACCGCCGCCGACCGCGCCGCGGAGCCCGGCGCCGGACCCGACACCCTCCGGTACACCCTCTCCATGGGGGAGACCGCCGAGGAGGTCGCCGCCCTCGACGGCATCACCCGGGCCGACTCCGACGCCTTCGCCCTGCGCAGCCACCGGCGGGCCGTCGCCGCGCAGCGGGCCGGGCACTTCGACCGGGAGATCGTGCCGGTACCGGTCGGCGACGGCGAGGTCACCCGCGACGAGGGCCCCCGCCCCGGCACCACCCTGGAGAAGCTGGGCGCCCTGCGGACCGTGTTCCGGGAGAACGGCATCGTCACCGCGGGCTCCTCCTCCCCGCTCTCCGACGGGGCCGCGGCGCTGGTGGTGGCGGGCGCGGCGGCCGTCGAGCGGTACGGGCTCACGCCCCGCGCCCGGATCGTGGCGTCCGCCTCCGCCGGGGTGCCGCCCCAGCTCATGGGCCTCGGCCCGGTCCCGGCCACCGAGAAGGCCCTCGCGCGGGCCGGGTGGCAGACCGGCGACCTGGACGCCGTAGAACTGAACGAGGCGTTCGCCGCGCAGGCCCTCGCCGTGATCCGCCGCCTCAAGCTGGACGACGGCGAGGACGCGGCGCGGGTCAACGCCGACGGCGGGGCCATCGCGCTGGGCCATCCGCTCGGCTGCTCCGGCGCCCGCGTCCTGCTCACCCTGCTGGGGCGGCTGGAGCGGGAGAACGGCCGCCGGGGTCTCGCGACCCTCTGCGTCGGCGTCGGCCAGGGCATGGCACTGCTGGTGGAGCGGGTGTGAGCGCCCCGGAGCGGTACGAGACGCTGCTCGTGGACGAGCGGGACGACCGGGTGGTCGTCACCCTGCACCGGCCCGAGGCGCGCAACGCCCTCAGCGGACGGATGATCGCCGAGCTGCACCAGGTCTGCGAGCTGCTGGAGCGCACGCCCCGGTTGCTGCTGCTCACCGGGCACGGCGGGGTCTTCGCGGGCGGCGCCGACATCGCCGAGCTGCGCGAACGCGGCCGGGACCAGGCCCTCCAGGGCATCAACAGCCGGCTCTTCGAGCGGGTACGGCGGCTGCCGATGCCGACGCTGGCCGCGGTGGACGGCTGGGCGCTGGGCGGCGGCGCGGAGCTGGCGTACGCCTGTGATCTGCGGATCGCCGGGCCGGACGCGGTGTTCGGCAACCCGGAGCCGGGGCTGGGGATCATCGCCGGCGCGGGTGCCTGCTGGCGGCTGCCCGAGCTGGTCGGCGAGTCGCTCGCCAAGCAGATCCTGCTGGCCGGGCGGAACCTGGACGCCGAGCGGGCGCGGGCGGTCGGGCTGGTCATGGACGTCGTACCGGCGGCGGAGCTGCTGGAGCGGGCGCACGCGGTGCTGGACCGGATGGCCCGCTCCTCCGCGCTCGCGCTGCGGCTGACCAAGCTGGTGGTGGACGCGCCGGGGGCGCATCCGGTGGCCGACGACCTCGCGCAGGCGGTGCTGTTCGAGGGGCAGGACAAGCGGGACCGTATGACGCGGTTCCTGGAGCGGAAGGGGAGCGGGGCGTGACGGGAGCGGGTTCGGGGGCGCCGGGGGTCGTGGGGGTGCTCGGGGGCGGTCGGATGGGCGCGGGGATCGCCCAGTCCTTCGCCGTCGCCGGGTCGCGGGTGACCGTGGTGGAGAGCGGTACGGAGGCCGCGGCGGCGGCGCTGGAGCGGATCGCCGTGAGTCTGCGGCGGGCGCAGGAGCGGGGGCATCTCGCCGGGGCGTCGGCGGACGAGGTGCTGGCCCGGATCAGTGCCGCGGCCGGTCCGGAGGGGCTGGCGCGGGACACCGAGCTGGTGGTGGAGGCGGTGCCGGAGGACGCGGGGCTGAAGGCGGGGCTGCTGACGCGGGTCGAGGCGGTGGTGGGGGATTCGGCGGTGCTGGCCACCAACACGAGTTCGCTGTCCGTGACGGATCTCGCGGCGGTGCTGCGGCGGCCGGAGCGGTTTCTCGGGATGCACTTCTTCAATCCCGTGCCGGCGTCCGCGCTGATCGAGATCGTGGTGGCGCCGGAGAGCACGGACGCGGTGGTGCGGTTGGCGTTGGGGTGGACCGCGGCGTTGGGCAAGCGGGATGTGGTGGTGAAGGACTCGCCGGGGTTCGCGAGCAGTCGGCTGGGGCTGGCGCTGGGGCTGGAGGCGATCCGGATGGTGGAGGAGGGGGTGGCTTCGGCGGAGGCGATCGATGACGCGATGTGTCTGGGGTATCGGCATCCGGTGGGGCCGTTGCGGTTGACGGACATGGTGGGGCTGGATGTGCGGTTGGCCATCGCCGAGTACTTGCAGGTGACGCTGGGTGAGCGGTTTGCTCCGCCGGGGTTGTTGCGGGAGATGGTGGGGCGGGGGGAACTGGGGCGGAAGTCTGGGCGGGGGTTCTATGAGTGGTGAGGTGGGGTGAGGTGAGGTGCGCGGGAGGGGGTGCCGGGTGGGGTGCGTGGGCGGGTTCCGGGTGAGTGGTGGGTGTTCGCGCAGTTCCCCGCGCCCCTGAGGGGGGTGGTGGGTTGTGGTGAGTGGGTGGGTTCCGGTGCGTTGTGGCTTGTCGCGCAGTTCCCCGCGCCCCTAAAAGGTTGAGATTCGGGTGCGGGGCCGTGGGGGCTGGTCGCGCAGTTCCCCGCGCCCCTAGGGGGTGGTGGGTTGCGGTGGGTGGGTGGGTTTTCGTGCGTCGTGGCTTGTCGCGCAGTTCCCCGCGCCCCTGAAAGATGGGCGTGAGTGCCAGGGCATTTAGGGGCGCGGGGAACTGCGCGACCAGCCCCCACTCGGCCGCACCCGGCGATGATGCCCGGCGAGCCCATCCCCTCGTGGGGACTTGCCAGTACCCCCCGTTCGCGCCGTATGATGAACCGAACGAATGGTCGGTTGGGAAGGTGGGAGGGCGGATGGAGGACCTGGAGTCCTACTTCGAGGGCACGATCGCGCGCGACCAGCGCATCGAGCCCCGCGACTGGATGCCGGACGGCTACCGCAGGACGCTCGTGCGTCAGATCGCCCAGCACGCGCACTCGGAGATCATCGGTATGCAGCCCGAGGGGGAGTGGATCACCCGGGCCCCGTCGCTGCGCCGTAAGGCGATCCTGTTCGCCAAGGTCCAGGACGAGGCCGGGCACGGGCTGTATCTGTACGCCGCCGCCGAGACCCTCGGCGCCGACCGCGCCGATCTCACCCAGCGGCTGATCGAGGGACGCCAGAAGTATTCGTCCATCTTCAATTACCCGACACCTACCTTTGCCGACGTCGGGGTCATCGGCTGGTTCGTGGACGGGGCCGCGATCTGCAATCAGGTGCCGCTGTGCCGCAGCTCCTACGGGCCGTACGCGCGCGCGATGGTCCGGGTCTGCAAGGAGGAGTCGTTCCACCAGCGCCAGGGCTATGAACTGCTGATGACCATGATGCGCGGCACCGACGCCCAGCGGGCCATGGTGCAGGACGCCGTGGACCGGTGGTGGTGGCCTTCGCTGATGATGTTCGGGCCGCCCGACGACGATTCGCCCAACTCCGCCCAGTCCATGGCCTGGAAGATCAAGCGGCACAGCAATGACGAGCTGCGGCAGAAGTTCGTGGACATGACCGTGCCGCAGGCCGAGAAGCTCGGGGTCACCCTGCCCGATCCGCGACTGCGCTGGAACGAGGAGCGCGGTCACCATGACTTCGGCACCCCGGACTACGCCGAGCTGAAGCGGGTCATCAGCGGGGACGGGCCGTGCAACGAGCAGCGGATGCGGCGGCGGACCCAGGCCCATGAGGACGGCGTCTGGGTCCGGGAGGCCGCCACCGCCCATGCCGCCAAGCAGGCGGCCCGAGCCCGCGCGGAGGCCGTGGCATGACCGGTACCCCCCACCCCCAGGACGGCTGGCCGCTGTACGAGGTGTTCGTGCGCGGCAAGCGCGGACTCAACCATGTCCACGTCGGCTCGCTGCACGCCGCCGACGACGAGATGGCCCTCACCCACGCCCGCGACCTCTACACCCGCCGCAACGAAGGCGTCAGCATCTGGGTCGTCCGCTCCGCGCACATCGCGGCCACCAGCCGCGACGAGAAGGACCCCTTCTTCGCGCCCAGCGCCGACAAGGTCTACCGCCATCCGACCTTCTACGACATCCCCGGCGATGTCCCGCACATCTAGGAGCGGCGGACCATGAGCGACGATCACGACGACCACGTCTACCTCAGTCTTGCCGAAGGGCATGACGACAGTGATGCCCGGTGGGCCTTCGGCACCGGGTTCGAGGACCCGCTGCATGGTGTCGACACCGCTGTGCCCGTCGGGGTGGACGCCATCGAGCTGGCCGATCTGTGCACCACCCTCGGCGACGACGCCCTGGTGCTGGCCCAGCGGCTCGCCGAGTGGGTGACCCGCGCCCCCGAGCTGGAGGAGGAGGTCGCCCTCGCCAACATCGGCCTCGACCTGCTCGGCCAGACCCGGCTGCTGTACTCCCGCGCCGGACAGGCCGACGGCACGGGGAGGGGGGAGGACCAGTACGCCTACTTCCGTGATGCCGACGCCTTTCGCAATGTGCGTCTCGTCGAACTGGCCAACGGGGACTTCGCGTTCTCCGTCGGGCGGCTGCTGATGTTCGCCAGCTGGCGGCTCGCCCAGTTCACCGAGCTGGCCGCGTCCCCCGACCCGGTGCTCGCCGCCATCGCCGCCAAGGGCGTCAAGGAGCTGACCTACCACCGGCAGTACGCCGCCGAGTGGATCGTCCGGCTCGGTGACGGCACCGAGGAGTCGCGGGCCCGGACCGTCGCGGCGCTGAGTGCGCTCGCGCCCTATCTCGGTGAGTTGTTCCGGGCCTTCGACGGCCGGGACGCCGTCCTCGGTGATCTGCGTCAGGTCCTCACCGCCGCCGGGCTCGAACTGCCCGAGGCGGACCCGCTGCCCGGCGACGGCCGCGCCGGACAGCACACCGGCCAACTCGCCCCGCTGATCGCCGAGTTGCAGAGCGTGGCCCGCGCCCACCCGGAGGCGACATGGTGACCGCGCCGACCGACGCCCGCCGCGCCCGCCAGGTCGCCGAGCGGGTACCGGACCCGGAGCTGCCCATGCTCACCCTCGCCGACCTGGGCGTCCTGCGCGAGGTCAGCGTCCAGGCGGACGGCACCGTCGTCGCCAGCCTCACCCCGACCTACTCCGGCTGCCCCGCGATGGCCGAGATGCGCGCCGGTGTCGCCGCCCGGCTGCGCGCGGCGGGCTTCGCCCGGGTCGAGATCCGTACCGTGCTCGACCCGCCCTGGACCAGCGACTGGATCACCCCGACCGGCCGCCGCAAGCTCACCGAGCACGGCATCGCCCCGCCCGGCCCGGCCCCCCGCCACCCGGCGGGCCCGGTCCCCCTGGTCCTCGCCCCGACCCGGCACACCGTCCCCTGTCCGCGCTGCGGCTCCGCCGACACCGAGGAGACCTCCCGCTTCGCCGCCACCTCGTGCAAGGCCCTGTGGCGCTGCCGCGCCTGTCACGAGCCGTTCGAGTACGTCAAGGAGATCTGATGGCCGAGCTGACGGCACAGACCCCGGCGGAAAGCGGTGCCGCCGTGGCGCGCCGCCGTACCCGGCCCGTCTTCCACACCCTGCGGATCGCGGACGTCGAGCGGCTCTGCGCGGACGCGGTGGCCGTGACGTTCACCGTGCCCGAAGCGCTCGCCGGGCAGTACGCGTTCCGGGCCGGGCAGTCCCTCACCCTGCGCCGCCGGGACGGCGGACGGGACGAGCGGCGGTCGTACTCGATCTGCGCGCCGGTCGGTGCCGCGCCCCGGATCGGGGTGCGCGAGGTGCCGGGCGGGCTGTTCTCGTCCTGGCTGGTGCGCGAGGCACGGCCCGGCGACCCGGTCGAGGTCATGGTGCCCACCGGACTGTTCACCCCCGACCTCACCGTCCCCGGACACCATGTGCTGATCGCCGCCGGGTCCGGCATCACCCCGATGGTCTCCATCGCCGAGTCGGTGCTCGCCGCCGACGACCGCTCCCGCGTCACCCTCTTCTACGGCAACCGCCGCACCGACACCGTGATGTTCGCCGATGAACTCGCCGACCTGAAGGACGCGTACCGTACGCGCTTCCAGCTCGCCCATGTCCTCTCGCGCGAGCCGGGTGAGGCGGACCTGCTGTCCGGGCGGCTGGACAGGGAACGGCTCGCCGCGCTGGTCGGCGCCCTGATCGACGTACCCGGCGCCGACCACTGGTGGCTGTGCGGGCCCTACGGCATGGTCGGCGACGCCCGGGAGGTGCTGGACGGGCTCGATGTGCCCCGTGAGCGGGTGCACCAGGAGCTGTTCTTCGCCGACGACGCCGAACCGCCCGCCCCGCCGCGCCGGGCGGAGCCCACGGCCGACGGACCGGTCAGTGAGGTGACCCTCACTCTCGACGGCCGCTCCACCACCGCCGCGCTGCCCCGCGACCGCTCCCTGCTGGACTCCGCCGCCCGGGTCCGCGCCGATGTGCCGTTCGCCTGCAAGGGCGGGGTGTGCGGGACCTGCCGGGCCCGGATCACCGACGGCGAGGCGGACATGCGGCGCAACTACGCGCTGGAGCCGTCCGAGGTGGACGCGGGATATGTGCTCACCTGCCAGTCGTACCCGGTGTCGGAGCGGCTGACGGTGGATTTCGACAGCTGAGCCGGGCGCCGTCGGGTCAGGGTCAGGGTCAGGGGGTCCGGTCGCTGGGCTTGCGGAAACCCATCGCCTGCTCCACCACCTCGTCGCTCAGACTGGGCGTCGTCAGGGGCGGGTCGTCGGGGCGCTGCCGCATCCCGTTCAGCAGGATCTCCAGATAGCGGCGCCAGATGTCCGGCCGCATCCCCCGGGTGAACGCGGTGGTCCCGGCCAGCATGTGCACGATGACCGGGAGGTCGGACGCGGTCACCTCGGGCCGCAGATCACCGCTCTCCTGCGCCCGGCGGATCAGCTCCGCCAGGAAGGGGCGCAGCCCGCCGCGCGCCCGCTCGATGGGCGCGGAACTGTGGGTGCCCATCATGATGACCTCGTGCAGCCCCCGGTTCTCCGCGAGGTCGCCCGCCATCAGCAGCAGGAAGTCCACCAGCCCCTGCCAGGGGTCGGGATGGGCGAGCGCCTTCTCGGCGGCCTCCTGGCGCAGTGTGAGGTCATGCTCGAACAGGGCCCGCACCAGGGCTTCCTTGGTGGGGAACCGGCGGTAGACGGTGCCGACCCCGACGCCCGCGTGCCGGGCCACGTCGTCCAGGGTGACCTTCAGCCCGCGCTCGCCGAAGATCTCCCGCGCGGCCTGGAGGATCTTCTCCCGGTTGAGTGCGGCGTCCCGCCGCAGCGGACGACCGCCGTCCGTCGATCCGGTGTCTCGGGACATGTCAGTCATGCCCTCATGCTAGCGCCGGGCCGTCGGCCACCGGCCCCCGTCGCCCCCGTACGCCGTCCCTGTGCCTTCTCGTCGGCCCGCCCCGCTCCTCCCGCCCGGGGACCGTCCCCCGAGGCGATGAGGTCTTCCGGGCGGGCCGACAGCGCCGGGACGTGACCGGACTCAGGCGGGTGCCTGCGCCCCGTCCCCGGCCGGTCCGGTGTAGAACACCGACGAACCCTGCTTGGAGCGCTGCGCCTGGCTCCGCGCCACCAGACCCTCCAGCGTGGTCCGTACGACGGTGATCTTCACCGTGCGGTCGGGGTGCTGCTCGCTGAGCGCACCGGTGATCTCGGCCGCCGAGCGCGGCTCCTGCTGACCCGAAAGGTGCTCGCGGATGAGCTGCACCAGGGTGGGCTGACCGTTCGCCGCGTCGGTGGCCGCCTCCTTGGCCGCTTCCTTGGCCGCCTCGGGTGACCCGGTGCCGTTCTTGGCGGCCTTCGCGGTCTTGGCGGCGGCCGTGGCGGTGGCGGTGGCGGGCTTGGCCGCCGTCGCCGTCTTCTTGGCCGGGGCGGCCTTCTTGGCGGGCGCCGCCTTCTTCGCGGCGGCGGCGGTGGTGGTGGCGGCAGCAGCCGGCTTCTTGGCCTTGGCGTCGGCGGCGGGCTTCTCCGCCGTCTTGTCAGCCGTCTTGGCAGTGGCCTTGTCAGCCGTCTTGTCAGCCGTCTTGACCGTGGTGGAGTCAGCCGCCTTGTCTGCTGCCTTCTCCGTTGCCTTCTCCGCCGTCTTCTCCGCTGCCTTGTCGGCCGGCTTGTCGGCCGGCTTGTCGGCGGGCTTGGTGGCCGGCTTGGTGGTGGCCGACTTGGCGGCGGGCTTGGCCGTGGCCGCCTTGGTGGCCGTGGACTTGGCGGCCGTCTTCGCCGGGGCCTTGGCGGGCTTCTTGCGCGGGGCGGGCACCGCCGGTGCCGCCTCGGCCGGCGCGGACTCGGTCACTTCCTCGGCGGGGGTGACTGACTCACCCTCCGCGGACACGGCTTGGGTCTCCTCCGCCGGGACACCCAATGCGTCCTGGAGGCTGTTCAGCACCACCTGGTCGCCCTGGAGCCCGGTCAACCGCTGCTGAAGTGCGGCGATGTCGGAACTGACCTGCTCCTGCTCCTTGAGGTTGTGCTCCAGATCCTCGGCTACCTTGGCGGCGTACTGCGTTGTCACCCCAGGCACGGACGTGGTGGGTTCGGACATAGTGTTCACAACCTTCCTGACACGCTGATTGACCCGATAGTACGGAACCGATGCCCCTACTGACATCAGGGTCCGGTTCATGAGTCACCCAAGAAGGCACTGTGCTAAGGCTCAGTCACTGACTCGGTCCCCCAAGGGGCCCCGGGGGACGGGCCCTTGGGCCCGGGAAGGGGGTGACCGTGGGTGCGGACGACTGTTCCAGTGCCGTACGCAACTGCGCCACCGCCGTCCGGTCAAGCCACTCGTCCGGGGAGTCACCCCCGGCGGCGGGAGTGAGTGGCTCACTTGGTGACATGTCCCGGAGCAGCACCAACGGCGTCCGTCCGCCGCGCACATCGAGCACCTTGAACCGGGTGCCGGGAGCGAACACCAGCCGATCGGGTGTGTACGGGTCGACCTCACCCATAAGCCGCCCGGTCGAGGACCAGACCGCGTACCCCGGTCCACCGGCCCCCAGGTCGGCCCGGGACACCAGCGCGCACCACAGCCCCGGGTCGGTCACCACGGCCTGGTCCATGAACCGGCTGGCCAGGGACGCCGGGACCGGGGTGCGGACGATCGCCGCTCCCCGGTAGGGCGGCAGCCTGCGCAGCGCGGCGGCGGCACAGCGGGTGAGCGGCAGACGGGCGACCGTGCCGCCCTCGTGCAGCGCCGGTTCGGCCCAGGCCCACTCACCGCCGAGATACAGCCGCAGCGCGGCCAGGTCGGCGCGGGCACCCACCCGCCCGTCGAGGTCTGTGGCGCCGTCCCCGACCTGACCCAGGGCGGCCATGGCGGCGCGGTAGCGGTCGCCGTACGCGCGCCACAGCCGCATACGGTCCCGGGCCAGTCCGCCCGTGCGGGCGCCGGGGACCGGCGGCGGGGACAGCTCCCCGGTGACGAGGGGGGCGGCGGACGGGGGACGGGTCACCTTCATGGCGGCTCCCGGTGCAGGACGGGGCGACGGACGGGCCGCGCACCCGGCGGCGGACGCCTCCGACGATGACAGCCGGACGCCGCCGCCACGACGGGTTCGCCGCCCGCCCGGTGCGAACGGGCACCGGGCCTGCCCTTCCGTACGCCCGGCACGCCCCGGCACGGCCCGGCACGCCCTACGACACCTGGCGGGCCGCCTCGGGCTGCGGGAGGTCCTCCGGGAGGAGCAGGGTGAGCGCCTCCAGGTCGGGGGAGACGACCGAGCCCAGACGGCCCGCCTGGCGGGTCATCATCGTCTCCACCAGCTGCCGGGCGAGACGCGCGTTGCCGAAGGACCGGGTGCGCGGGATCGCCGCCAGATGGGCGCGCAGGCTCTCCAGGGTGTCCGGGGCGCACTTGTAGCCCGCGCCGGACGTCATCTCCTCCACGATGGCGACCAGTTCGTCCGTGCTGTAGTCCTCGAACGCCACATGACGGGTGAACCGGGACGCCAGACCCGGGTTGGACTCCAGGAAACGGCCCATCTCCGCCGGATAGCCCGCCACGATCACGATCGTCTCGTCCCGGTGGTCCTCCATCAGCTTCAGCAGCGTGTCCACGGCCTCCCGGCCGAAGTCCTGCGGGGAGTGCTCCGGGGTCAGCGCGTACGCCTCGTCGATGAACAGCACCCCGCCCCTGGCCCGCTCGAACGCCTCCGTGGTGAGCTGCGCGGTGTGCCCGATGTACCGGCCCACCAGGTCCGCGCGGGCCACCTCGATCAGCTGACCGCGCTGGAGGATGCCGAAGGAGCGCAGCAGATCCGCGTACAGCCGGGCCACCGTGGTCTTGCCGGTGCCGGGCGGGCCGGAGAAGACCAGATGGTGACTGACCTTCGGGGTGGGCAGCCCCACCGCCTGCCGCTGCCGGGTGGTGGTCAGCAGATCCAGGATGCCCCGCACCTCCCGCTTGACCGAGCCGAGACCGATCATCCCGCCCAGCCGGGCCAGCACATCCGAGTCGCCCGGCCCCGACCGGCCGTCGCCGCGCACCTCCGCCGCCTCCTCCTCGCCCACGTCCTCGGGCAGGATCAGCAGCAGATCCGCCTCGCCCGGGTCCGGCACCGACGCCAGCCGGAACGACTGCCGGTCCACCATCTCCTCGAACACCCGCCGCGCCGCCCGCCCGTTGCCGAACGTGGCGTCCCGGGGCATCGCCGTGAAGTGCACATGCAGCGCCTGCACGGCCAGCGGATCGAGGACATAGCTGTGCGCGGCACACATGTTCTCGGTGATGGTGACCAGCTCGTCCACCGCGTAGTTGGTGAACTCGATGGTCCGGGTGAAACGGGAGGCGAGCCCCGGGTTGGCGGCCAGGAAGTCCTGCATCTCCCGGGAGTAGCCCGCCACGATCACCACGACCTCGTCCCGGTGGTCCTCCACCAGCTTCACCAGGGTGTCGATGGCCTCCCGGCCGAAGTCCGCGCCCGAGCCCTTGCTGTCCGACAGCAGGGTGTACGCCTCGTCGACGAACAGCACCCCGCCCAGGGCCCGTTCGAAGACCTCCGTGGTCTTGATCGCCGTACCGCCGATGACCTGGGCGACCAGGTCCGAGCGGGACACCTCCACGATATGGCCGGACGACAACATGCCGAGGTCGGCGAGGATGCTGCCGTAGAGCCGGGCCACCGTCGTCTTGCCGGTGCCGGGCGGGCCCGCGAACACCAGATGACGGCTCATCGGCGGCGCCGGGATGCCCAGCTGGGCCCGGCGCTGCGACAGCCGGGCCAGATTGACCAACGTGCTGACCTGGTGCTTCACCCCGGCGAGACCCACCAGGGCGTCCAGTTCGGCGAACGGGCCCTGCGGCTCGGCCGGAGCGCCCTCCTCGCCGGTGGCGCCGGGCGCCAGGGTCTGCTCGGCCGGGTCGGCGCCGGGCCAGGCGTCCGGGGCGTGATTGCCCGAGCTGGTCAGGTCGGACACCGTCAGACGGGGTCCCGGCTTGCCCGCGCGCAGCCCCGCGCCCTTGTTGTCCTGGCTGGCGCAGCCGGTCACCGACACCTGCTCGGCACTGTCGATCCGGATGCCGTCCGCGCCGTTCGCGGTGGTCTCACAGCCGGTCAGGGTGGCCCGGCCGCCGCCCGCGACCAGCACCCCGTGCCGCCCGGACGCGGAGATCCGCAGCCGGACGAGGGTCACCTCACCGCCGTCCTCCACACTCACCCCGCACTCGGCCGCGCCGGACACCTCGCTGTCCCGGAGCTGGCCGAGTCCGCGCGGGCCCACCGACACCCCCGACTTGCCCGCGCCCCGCACCACCGAGTTGCCGATCTGCGGGTTGCCGTGCCCCTCGATCCGTACGCCATGACCCGTGGCCGACTCGATCGTGCAGTCCTCGACACGGCCCCGGCCGTCCTCGGCGACCTGGATGCCGGGGCCCTTGCTGCCGGTGATCAGGGCGCGGCGCAGCAGCGGGTTGGCGCCGGAGCGGATCGACACCCCGATGCCGCCCGTGTCGGCCACCGTCAGCCGGTCGAACTCCGCCGCCGACTCATTGACCAACTGCACCCCGATGCCGGTGCAGTCCGCGACCCGCGCCCCGGTCAGCGTCGGCGCGCTGGACTCGTCCACATGGACCCCGGCCTGGGTCGCCCCGGTGAACTCGCAGTCCGTGTAGGTGCCCCGGGAGCGCTCGGTGACGACCAGACCGCCGCCCCCGGTGCGGGCCGTGCCGCAGGTGCGCAGCTGGGGGTCGCTGCCGCCGGCCACCACGAAGCCGTGCCCGGTGGTCTTGCTGACCCGCACGTCCTGGAGCACGACCCGGCTGGACGAGGCGAGGTAGGCGCCCACCGACCCGCCGTGCACCTCGGTCCGGGTCACCGACACCGACGTACCGCCCTCCAGGGCGATGGCCGGCTTGTCCGTCCCGGAGATCTCGCAGTCCTCCACCGCACCGCGCGAGGTGCCGTTGGCCAGCAGCCCGTTGCCACGCGCGTCCCGCAGGGTGCAGCCGCGCAGGGTGGCCCGGCCCTGCTCCCCGATCACCACCGCCGAGGTGCCCAGATGCTCCACCAGGCAGTCCTCGACGATGGAGCCGGTCGGGCCGGTCTCCACGATGCCCGCCCCGACCGGGTTGGTCACCCGGCAGTTGCGCATCGCCAGCGAGCCGGTGCCCCGGCTCAGCACGGCCGCCCAGCCCGCGCCGATCACCTCGCAGCCGTCCAGCGCGACCTGGCCGCGGACCGCGTCCACCACCGGCAGATCGCTCTCGCCCGCCCGCAGCACCAGATCGGTCAGCATCACGGCGTCCGCGGCGAGCGTGATCGCGCTGCCCCGCACGGGTTCGATCCGCACCGAGCCGCGCGGCCCCTCGGCGACCAGAGTCACCCGGGTGCGAACGGTCAGCGCCTCGGCGTAACTCCCGGGCTGGATGCTGATCACCGCACCGGACTGGGCCCGGTTCAGCGCGTCTCCGATCGTCCGGAACTCGCCCGCGCCGTCCTGGCCTACGGTCAGAAGCTGGCGTGCCACGGGCCCGTCCTCCTCAATTCTGGTGCTGCGTCGGTGGGTTCCGAGATGGTCGGGTTGTCATATGGGTTGTTGTGCAGGATACGGCGTGGGGCCGCCGCTCAACCCTCGTTGTCGGGTCTTGTGCGAACTACCGGCCCGGTGGTGGGTCCGCCGGGAGGTGGCCGACTGGGCGCCGGGTGGGGTGACCCGGGTGCGGAGTCGGTCCGCGAGCCGGTCGGACGTAGGTGTCGAAGGACCTGGCCATCCGGTGGGCGACCAGCGCCGTGATGTCCGTGTACAGCCGCCGGTACGATCACGCACTCGCCGAGCACCAGGGGACGGCGGGCGTCGGTACCAGTGACTGTCCCGTCCTCGCGGGCGGCGCTCCGCACGGCCAGGTCCGCCGCCGAGTACGGGTCGGGGGACGGGACGACGCCGTCCTCGCCGGGGCGGACGCGCGCGGTGCCGCCGAACTCCGCGCGCATCCGGCGCCGGCTCCGGCGCCCGCACCACGGGCGGACGCGGATCGTACGGCGACCCCGAACTTCCCGGCCCACGCGTCCGGCCCGGCATGCCCCCGCAACTCACCCGACCGCGACTCGAGCCCACGCTGAGGCGCTACCAGACGCGCGCGCATCAGCGCCGGATCGGCATCCGGCATCTCCGAACCCGTCAACGCGGGAAACAGACCACTGAGTGAGTCCGAGGCCATGGGGCTGTCAGTTGCCGCTATGGCCTGGGGCGGCTGCTGTTGACGATGTCGGAGGTGTTCTGGTCCTGCTGGTCCTCGAAGTTGTTGGCCGCGCTGTACGTCAGATCGCCGGACTTGAGAATGGCGCCCACCGTGCCTTCCAGTCCCTCCGCGATGGAATTGCGGAAGGGCACGTACTTCTCCAGCGTGGCGATGACGGTGTCGTCGTCGGCGTCGCCGAAGGTGGGGTTGCGCGGGAACTGTTCCGACTTCGAGTACGCCGTGAGGATCTTGTCGGCGAGGGACGCGATCTGGTCGGTGATCCGCGTCCCCTGCTTCATGCCGTACGTGGACGCCTCGAAGGTGTTGTTGTCAGGCACGACGCTCACCCCACTCCGGGCTGAGCGGGCCGCCCGGCGCCTTCAGGGGCTTGAGCAGTTCCTCCAGGCCGAAGCCCTCCAGCCGGTCCAGGGCGTCGGGGCCGTCGGTGGACACCTGGGCGCCGGTCGTCGGGGTCAGCTCGCCGAACCGGGAGTAGACCCGGCTGGACAGCTCCTGATGGGCCCGGCTCATGGTCTCCATGATGGTGTTGGCGAGTTCCTTGCCGGACATGGACTGGTGCTTGGTACCGATGAAGCGCAGGCCGGTCGGCTTGCCGTCGGCGCCGAGGGTGACCTCCACGACCCGGTCCTTGGAACGGGCCGTCACGGAGATCGACGCGATCTCGTCCCGCGCCTTGACGATGACCTCGCGCTGCTTCTCGAACTCGGCCATGGCCTGGTCGATCTGCTGACGCAATGACTCGTTCATGCTGGTCCTGCCTTTCTGTGCGGTGCGGAGGGCCGGGCGGTCAGCGGCCGATGGAGGCGGGCAGGCCCTCTTCACCGGTGCCCCAGACGTCGTCCTCCTCGTCCCAGCCGGAGTCCTGGGTCTCCGGGCGCCAGCCCCCGCCGCTCTCGCCGGGCATTCCGCCCTGCCCGGTGGTGGGGGTGCGGCTGGGCACCTCGTCGGGGTCCTGGTCCTCCTCCTCGAAGGCCTCCGGGACCTGGGCCGGCTCGGGCCGCTGCTGGTAGCCGTTCGCGGCGAGGAAGGCGCCGTCGGCGTCGTTGTCGAGGTAGGTCTCGCGGGTGCGTTCGTTCTGGCCCTGGCCCTGGCCGCCCTGGTTGGCCATCCGGGCCATGCCCATCATCATCATCATGGGAGACATCAGGCCGCCCAGGGCGGAGAAGCCCGCTTCGTCGCCCGTGCCGCCGGAGGGCGGGACGGAGGGGACGGAGGACCCGAGGGGCTGGGCGACCGACGAGCCGAGCGCCGCGGTCTCGGGGCTGGGCACCGCTTGCAGTTCGCCGTCGGGGCTGCTGATCGTGGAGCTGCCGTCCGGGAAGTTGGTGGTGGTGAGCCCGTCCGTGCCGGTGATCGAGGTGGTGCCGGACGGGTAGGTGGTCGACAGCGAGCCGTCGCCGTTCTGCGTGGTCAGCCCGGCGGGGTCGTAGGACGGCAGGTCCACTCCGCCGCCCGAGCCGGTGGTGGGGATGTCGATGCCGTTGGTGCCGCCGCCGAGCGACGGGAGCAGGCCGAGCCCCGAACCGGAGCCGGTGTTCGTGCCGGTGCCGGTGCCGAGTCCTGAGGTGGTCGGCGGGGTGGAGGAGACCGTGCCGTCCGGGTTGACCGTGACGCTGCTGCCGTCGGGGTAGGTGGTGGTGAAGCCGCCGTCCGGGGTGATCGACGTCCTGGAGCCGTCCGGGTTGACCAGGCTCTGGCCCTCGCCCAGTTCGCTGGTGACCTCGGAGCCGTTCGCGGTGGTGGTGGTGACCGTGCCGTCCGGATTGACGGTGGTGGCGCTGCCGTCGGGGAAGTCCATGGTCAGGCTGCCGTCGGGGTTCTGGGTGGAGACCGTCCCGTCGGGCGTGGTGAGCTGGGTCAGCCCCTCGGGGGTGGTCGTCCCCACCACACCGTTGGGCATGGTGGTGACCTCGTTGCCGTCGGCGTCGGTGTTGGTGATGCTGCCGTCGGCGTTGTGGGTCACCGAGGTCCCGTCCGGGTACTCGGTGGTGATGTTGCCGTCGGCGTCGACGCTGCTGACCGAGCCGTCCGGGTTGATCAGCGATTCGCCGGGGGCCAACTGGTCGGTGCTGATGGCGCCGGACGGGTCGGTGATGCTCACCTCGCCGTCGGGGGAGACCGTGGTGGAGCTGCCGTCCGGGTACTCGGTGGTGACATTGCCGTCGGCGTCGGTGCTGGTCACGCTGCCGTCGGCGTTGTGGGTGAGTGAGCTGCCGTCGGGGAACTGGGTGGTGATGTCCCCGTTGGAGTCGATGCTGGTGACCGAGCCGTCCGGGTTGAGGAGCGACTGACCCGGGGCGAGCTGGTCGGTGCTGACCGAGCCGTCCGGGTCGGTGGTGGTGATCTCGCCGTTGGGGCTGACCGTGGTGGAGCTGCCGTCGGGATACTCGGTGGTGAGGCTGCCGTCGGGGTTCAGGGTGGAGACACTGCCGTCCGGGCCCACGTTGGTGAAGGGGTCGTCGCCCAGGCCGTTGACCCCGGTGGGGACGGGGTTCGACCCGGGGGCGAGCGGGGGGATCACGCCGGGCAGCGCGCCCAGGGCGTTGCTGCCGTCGCCGAGCGGGATCTCGGTGCCCGGGGTGCCCGAGGTGTCCGGGACGCCGTCGCCGTTCAGGTCCATTCCGCCGGTGCTGTCGGTGGCGAAGGAGTTCGGGTCGGGCAGGTCGCCGAGGGCGTCGGTGCCGGTGGGGAGGTCGCCGAGGGCGTCCGTACCCGTGGGGAGGTCGCCGAGGGCATCGGTACCGGTGGGCAGGTCGCCCAGGGCGTCGGTCCCGGTCGGCAGACCGGAGGCGGGGTCGTTCAGGCCGCCCAGCGCGTCATCGAGGTTGCCCCCGAGGTCGTTCACGCCGTCGCTGAGGCTGTTGCCGAGGTCGTCCATCCCACCGCTGAGGTCGTTCCCGAAGTCCCCGAGGCTGCTCCCGAGGTCGTTCATCCCGTCGCTGAGGTTGTCCCCGAAGTCACCGAAGTTGTCTCCGAGGTTGTTCATCCCCTCGCTGAAGTTGTTCCCCAGGTCGTTGATGCCGTTGCCGATGTCGTCGCCGAAGTCACCGAGGTCGTTGCCGAGGTTGTTCAAACCCTCGTTGAACTTGTTGCCCAGGTCGTTGATCGCGTCATTGAAGGCTTCGTTGTCGCTGCCGCCGTTCGCGGCGTCGGACTCCAGCTTGTCGTTCTGCACCGCCTGGGTGAGGGTGACGGTGGAGGTGTCGTCGAAGGCGAACGCGGTGTTCCAGCCCGGGTTGAGGACCCGGGACCAGGTCTCCTGGAGGGTCTGGACCTCCTGACGGGCCGGAACGTCCAGATTGGTCTCGACATTGACCCGCCACCGGTACTGCGCCTCGGCGGCGATCGCCGACCATGTGCTCTGATCCCTGAGGTTGCCCCAGACGGTGGTGTCCTGGAAGCCGTCGTCAGGCACCAGACCGCGACGCTGGCTGAACTTGACGTTGCTGGTGTTGTACGTCTGCACCCATTGGGCGACCTCGGACATCAGATGGTTCAGCACATTGCGGGTGTCACCGTCGACGTTCATGCTCGACTGGGTGCCATCGGGGTGGGTGACGGGGATCGGGGTGGCGGAGCGGCTGATGAACCGCATGAACTGGTCGTACATGTTCGACAGCGCCGTGTGCAGCGCGCGCTCGGCCTGGAGCAGCGAGTCGCCGTGCAGGGTCCGGGCGTTGTAGCCGGTCGACACGGACGTGAACGACGGGGAGAAGCCGGGCGGTGCCAGCTCGCTCTTGAAGTTCTCGTATTTGTCGTACAGCTGGTTGACCAGGTTCCAGAAGACCCCGGCCGCGGTGCCCTTCCAGGACGCGTTCTGGTCGCCGAGGCTCTCCGACCACTGCTTGAGGATCTCGGCGTGCTGGTTGAAGAACGCGCCCGCCGTGTCGAAGGACTGGGCGAGCGTGGTGAAGGAGGTGAGGTCGACGCCCGTGTCGACGCTCGGTGAACCCCCGTAGTTGCTGGACACCCCGAGGGTCTTGTACGGCGGCTGCACCAGGGACCGCAGCGCGTCCGCACTGCGCTGCCAGTAGTGCCGGCCGGCTGTCGTGTCCGTGAACGAGACATTGGCCTCGTACTTGCTCACTCGGTTGCCATGGCGGCCGTAGAACTGGATCCAGACGCCCTGACCGTCGTTCTTGGGCCACTGGTTCGCCGGACTGAGGGCGAGCCCACCGTGATTCTCGATGTCGACGGCCAGCCAGGGAATCCCGCCGTCCCCCTTGGCCCCCATGATGTCGCCGCGTTCACCCAGGGTGAACCCAGTCATCAGGTTGATGATGTGTTCCCAGTTGTCCACGGCCATGAGGGATGCTCCGCCTCTTGTCTCGGTGGGGTCGTCGGATCAGCGGCTACTGGATCAGGTACCGGTGGACTGGTTGCCGCCGGTGCCGCCGTCCATCTGCCCCACGTAGTCGTCGATGGCGGACATGAACTTCTGCGCCTCGACGTTCACCAGGTTGTCGTCCTGGGTCTTGAGGAACTTCTTGATGACATCCCGCAGCTCAAGCTCCAGGTCCCGCAGCGCCGACTGGTGCTTGTTCAGGACCTTGTCGATGGCGCCGGCGGCGGTCACCGCGTTGCTGAGCACGCCCTCGCCACCGGTGTCCGAGTCACCGTTCATCTGCCCGAGGACCAGCGGCTTGGGCATGCTGGACACATCGAACAGGGACGGCGGGGTCTGCCCCGGTGCGCGTAGCTGGACGAGCCGTTTGTAGAACGCCACCAGCTCACTGTCGATGAACGCCTGGAGGTTCGCGGCGTTCAGCTCTGTCAGATTCGGCATGCTGATCCTTCTTCACAGCGGTACGGCACGGAGGCGAAGGGGGGAGAGGTGGACGGCGGGAGACGCGCATCCGGGCCAGGGCCGGGGTTCCCGGATGCGCGCTCCGGCCCGAGCGGGACCGGGGGCGGGTTCAGAACCTGATGTTCTGGAAGCCCTCGGCGTTGCTCCGGTCCGTGGTGACATAGTTCTGCGAGATGTTGCCCAGCACCTCGCCATGGCTGGCCAGGATCTGGGCGAGCGACCTGACCTGGGCCTCCCAGGCCGGCTGCACCTGGGTGGTGTACACCTCGCGGTCCATACCGGCCCACTCCGCGACGCGGGCGTTCAGCGCCTGCTGGAGTTCGGTGATGACCTGCCGGATGTACTGGTTCTCCATCGCCATGTCTTCGACGGCGTTGTTGGTGCCGGTGTGATTGATGTAGATGTCGGGCACGGGTGGCTCCTTCGAACGGGCTGGTTCCGGAACGGCGGACGGGGTGGTGCGCGGCGGTCAGCCCGTGAGGGTGTTGTACGCCTGCTCGGTGGCGCTCAGGTTGCCCTGGCGCTGCACCAGCTGCTCGGCGTCGGCCTGGGTGGTGCCGGAGGTCGACATGCTGGTGCTGAGCTGGTCGATCATCCGGTCACAGGTGAACTTGATCTGGTCGACCTCGTTCATCCACTTCTCCAGCACCTGCTGGAAGGCCCGCCCGTCCGGGCCGCTGTAGTCGACGCTCAGCTGCGCGGCCGAGTCGCGGACGCGGCCCTGGCTGCTGGACAGGTTGCCCTTGGCGCCCTCCAGCAGGGTGATCGCGCCCTGGTAGATCTCGGTGGTAGATGCCTGCAACGGCGTGCCCATAAGGGGTCTCCCGATCGTGATGGGTGTTCCAGGGGTTGCGTGATACCTAGCGGCGGCCTCAGGGGCTCGCGCCGTGACCGTCCTGTGGCGAACGGCGACGCGTTCGAAGGATCAGTGGCACCTGCTGGATCGAAGGTGAAGTGCCTTGCGGCGCACGGGAAGCGCTATCGCGACGCTAGGTCTCGGCTCGTGCGACTGGCAATCGGCCCCGTCCAGCCGGGTCCACACGGGCAGGCCGCGTGCACCAACGGGAAGCCTGTCCCCGGTGGTGGAACCGGGCCCCACGCACCACACCCCGGCACCCACTCGTCCATGACGGTGTCATGTACGGGCAGGTGCCGGGGTGCGGCGGACGGCGGCCCTCAGCGGTCACCGCGGGCCCGGTGCCGTCCTACGGTGCTCAGTGCTGGGTCCCCGCGGACCACAGGACCCCGCCGCCCGCACCCAGGATGGTGACGTTGCCGTCCTCCTGGATGACCAGCCGGGCACCGGGGTTGCCCGCGGTCCCGGAGGACCACAGGGTCTTGTCGTCGGAGCTGTAGACGACGAAGTGACCGTCGGCCTGGAAGACCGCGCGGTTGCCGGAGCCGGAGGTCCCGGAGGACCAGCGCACCACACCGTTCTCGTCCGTGATGACCAGATCGCCGCTGCCGCGCAGGGTGATCTTCATCCGGTTCGACGCCACCGACTGGCCCGGGTCGAGCCGGTAGGTGCCGGAGACGACCCGGGTCGACCAGTCCGGCGTGGCCGGCTTGGCGACCGGCTTCGGCGCGGGCTTCGGCTTCGGCTTGGGCGCGGGCTTCGGCTCGGGCTTCGCCACCGGCTTGGCGGCGGGCTCGTCCGTGGCGGCCCGGGTCTCGGCCTTGATCGGGGTCTTCGACGCGCTCTGCGGCTGTGCCTTGGGCTGCGCCTTGGGCTCGGCCTTGGGCGCGGACTTGGGCGCCGCCGCGGACTGGGCCTTCGGCTGCGCCTTGGGCTCGGCCTTGGGCTGTGCCTTGGGCTGTGCCTTCGGCTCGCTCTCGGTCGCCGGGATGGCGTCGATGGCCGGGATCAGCGGACGGCCCCGGGTGGGCTGGAGCACGGCGTCGTCGCGCAGCTCCCCCGCCGGGGCTTCCACGGACGAAGGGGAGTCCGACGTACCCGAGTCGGTGTCGTCGGTCTTGCCCGGCTTGGTCTTGCCGTTGCCCTGGTTCCCGGAGGGGCCGGGGACGCCTAGGACGGACGGCGGGCCGAACAGGGTGCCGCCGGGGGCGCCGCCCTTGACCGGTGCCGGGCCGTCGGCCTCCGCCGGGCCGCTCCCGGTGGTGCCGGGAAGCGTGCTGCCGGGGAGCGTGCTGCCCGGGACCGTCTTGCCGGGGACCGTCTGGAGGTTGTCGTCCAGGGTCGTGTCACCGGACGGACCCGACCGGGTCGGACCGACGCTGGTCAGCAGCGGCGCGCCCGAGTCCGGGTTCGGCTCCGGCTCCGGGACCAGCGGGGTCGCGGCGCCGTCCTGCGGTTCGTGCGTCGGCATGTCGCTGGCGTAGGCGTCGGCGGTGCTGTTCAGCTCGTCGAGGCCGGTGACCGTCTTGGTGCCGGGGTTGTTGTTCAGCAGCGGCACCGACACCAGCATGGCGCCCGCGAACGCGGCGGCCATCAGCGGCCACTTGCCCCGCCGGGGCCCGCCGTGTCCGGTCGCGGTGCGCCCGGGGCGGTTCTGCACCGCGCCCTCGGCCGCCGCGGCGGCCAGCCGGCCCTCGGGGCCCTCGCCGTCGGCGGTCGGCGGCACCACGGTGAGACCGGGCCCGCCGGGCGCGCCCGCCGCGGTCTGCTGACGGCGCGAACGCCCCCGGAACAGCCGCCCGGAACGCCCCTCGCCGGCACCGGACGCCGTGGCCGCCGCGGCGGCGGCGGCGGAGGGCGCGAAGGTCGCGGGCACGGCCGCCGTGGCCGTACCGCCGGACCTGGACGCCCGGCCGCCGGTGGCGGAACCGCCGTCCCCGGCCGTGGCGGTGGCGCTGCGCGCCGCCTGTCCGGCGGAGAGCAGCGCCGAGGCAGCGCCCCCGCCGGAGTCGTCCTCGTTCAGGGGCAGCGCGATCGCCCGTCGGATCGACGGGGCCGCCCCCATGGTGGGCGGCGCGGTACCGCCCACCGGACTGTCTATGGCCATCTTGGCTCCTTGTTCGTCTTGCTCGCTCTCGCTCCGCTGCGGGAGGCGCGGGCCGGAAGACAGGACGACCGCCGCCTCCCCCACGAAGCGACGGCCGTCCTCACTTCGCCTAGGACCTGGACGGGCCCGGGGAAGCTGTCTGTGGTGTTGTCGACCTGCCGACTGGAGAGGTGGCGGGCGAAGAGGAGCACCGCTGACGCGGGCGCTCGCCCGGAGGGGAGGCGTGGCGGCTGGGTCGGGAAGCCGGTTCCTCTCCGAGCCCGGCTTCCCGATGGGCTCCACTCTCGCGCCACGCAACGGCTTTGCCTACGACGGCCGGGCCGATGTGCCTGTTGAACGGACACCTCTGCCCATAGGGGAAGAACACCCGCCGCTTTCACCCTTCCACCCCCTTTCCGGGACGTGCCCCACCCCGTGCCCCACCCCGTGACCAGCCCCGTGACCGGCCCCGTGACCAGCCTCTGATGCCGGTCTCACAGGTCGTCCGGAGTCAGCACCCCCAATGCGCCCGTGCGGCGGTCCGGCCATCCGCCGCCTGTGCCGGTGCCCGTGCCCGGTGCGGTGGGCAGGTCCAGCAGCCCGAGCAGCCGCTTGAGCACCGTGTTGTCGGTGTCGTCGAGCCGTCCGGGCGCGGCGGCCGGTGCCGCCTCGGGGAGTTCGCGCAGCAGCACCGCGTGGGCGCCGCCGCGCCGGGTGATCTGGAGGACCCGCAGCCGGGTGCCGGGGGCGAACAGCACCTCGCCCGCCGGGTCGTCCGCCGCGCCCGCCGCCGGGTCCGGCTCGACCAGCGCGGCGGCGGCCTTGCGGCCGGTCATGGACCAGATCAGATAGTGGTCGGCGGGCACGGCCGGGTACGCCTTGTCGAAGCCGAGGGCGGCGATCGGCGCCGCCTCGCCCAGTTCCTCGCCCGGCAGCAGCAGTTCGGCGGCCTCGCCGAGCGACCCGCCCGCCGACCGCACGGCCGCCCCCCGGTACGACGGCAGGCGGCGCAGCCCCGACGCCACACAGCCGAGGAACGGCAGCAGGTCGCCCCGGCCCGCCGCCAGCGCCGCCAGCAGGGTCTGCCGGGCGCCGGACTCCTCGGTGAGATAGGCGTGCACGGCCGTCAGATCGGCGGCGGCGTCCTCGGGGTCCGTGGTGTTGCGCAGCGCGGGCAGCCGGGTCAGCGCCCGGCTCACCGCGCCCGCGTGACCGTCCCACCGCGCGCCGAGCGCGCCGCGGACGGTGTCGCGGTCGGCACCGGAGGGGCGGTGGGAGAGGCGGACGGGGAGCCAGGTGACGGTACGGAGGTCGGTGCCGGTGTCGGCTCCGGTGTCGGTGTCGGTGTCGGTGTCCGTTCCGGTGTCGGTGTCGGGCTCGGGTGCCGGGTCGGGGGTGGTCTCGGGGGCCATCTCCGAGGTCGGCTCCGGCTCCGGTGCCGGGTCCGGGGCCGGGGCCCGGCCGCCGTCCGGGGTCAGTGAACTCATCAGCCCCGCCATGGGGGTGGCCGGGAGGGCGAGGTCCGAGTCGTCGAGGGGGTCGGGGGCGGGGTCGGGGGCCGCGTCGGGGGTCTCGGGGTCGGCGGCCGGGGGGAGCGGGGGCCACGGGGTCCGCTCGGTGTCGGTGCCGCGGGGGAGCGCGGACTTCCAGGTCGGCTCGGTGCGGGTGGGCCGGGGGAGCGCGCCGGGCTCGGCGGTGCCCGCCGTCGCCTGGGCGGTCCGGGTTCCGGAGGCCCCTTCCGTGCGGGCCGGGGCGTTCACGGTCCCGGTGTTCGTGCCGGTGTGTGCGGCGGGGGCGGGGCCGGTGGAGCCGAGGGGGGTGGTAGGGGGAGCGGCGGGAGCGGGTTCCTCGTACGCCGGGGCCGCGGCCTCCTCGTCGTCGTGCTCGGCGTCGGTGTCCGGGTCGGTGTGGTGGCCCAGGCCCAGCAGGGGGTTGGGCGGCTCGGGGGTCTCTTCCGGCGCCGGGGTCTCTTCCTGTGCCGGGGCCTCTTGCCGTGCCGGGAACTCTTCCGGCTCGGGGAGCGGGAGTTCCACGACGGCCGGTGCGGGAGCCACAACGGGCGCCGGGGCAGGGGCGGGCGCGGGCGCGGGTGCCGGGGCAGGCGCGGGTGCCGGAGGCGTGACCGCAGCCGTCGTCGCCGCCGGAGCCGGAGGCGTGACCGTCGCCGGCGCCACCGGCGTCGCCGGCGCCACCGGTGCCGGGGCGACCGTGCGCACGGTGGCCGGCGCCGGTGCCATGATCCGCGGGGCCGCCGTCCCCTCCGGGCGTCCCGTCTGCGACCGCAGGGCCACCTGGTGCCGGACCGCCAGCCGGCGCAGCGCCCGCAGGGTCTCGGGGGCGGGGTCGCCGAGGAGCTGGATGAGGGTGTGGGCGCGGACGTCGTCCTGGAGGGAGGTGAACAGCCGCTCCAGGGGCTCCAGCAGGGAGTCGTCCAGCGGCAGCCCAGGGACGCCGATGTCGACGGCCATCACGTCCGGGCGCACCGGGCGTTCGGTGGCGCCGCGTGGCGGGGTGGACTTGTGGGGGCCGATCCACAGGCCCGCGCGGACCACGGTGACCTGCCATTTCTTGTCCAGGAGCAGGGTGCCGGTCCCGTTGCCGGGGCGCAGTCCGCCGATCGGCGCGCGCCAGTTGTCGATCCGGGGCGCGGCGGGGACGTTCCCCTCCGTGGGGCGGCAGGTGACCGTCCGGATGTACGGCTGCCAGGACGGGTTGCCGTCGCCGTCGAGCAGTACGGTGCGCGGGGCGCCGCCGCCCTCCTCCAGCAGGACGGTCACCCCGTTGGCGACCTGCACCTCCGTGCCGAGCAGCTCGGCGACCTCCTGGGCGACGGCGAGCGGATCGGTGCCGTCGCAGGAGGCCAGCCGGACGGTGCCGCGCACGGCGGCGGGCAGCGCGGCCAGGACGTCGGCGAGGGCATCGGGCGGGACCTCGCCCCGGCCCGCGGTGTCCACCAGCAGGACCGGGCCTTCGGGGTCCACGGGCAGCGCGTACCGGATGGCGTCGACACCTTCCGGGGGCGCCCCGGCGGGCTGGACGAGCAGCCCGGCCGGGATGTGCTCGACGACACAGCCCGGTACGCCGTCCAGCGGGACCCGGTCGAGGGCCGCCTGCCAGCCGGGCACGGGGTGGCGGGGGCCGAGGTGGCGGGGGCGCCGGCTGGCGGAGTGCTGCCACCAGCCGCCCGCGCGGCCCGGGAGTTCGGGGGCGAACAGGGTGCCGCCGGGCACGACGACGGCGACCCCGGCGGGGGCGAGGACGTCCACGCCCCAGCGCTCGCTGAGGGCGCGGGCGGGCGCGGGACGGTCGGCCGACTCCCCGGCGCCGCCGGACATCACCAGCCGCAGCAGGGTGGTGCCCGCCTCCCGGCACTCCTTGAGCGCGGGCTCCAGGGTGTCGTACAGGGCGTCGAGGTCGTCGAACCCGGCGCCGACGAGGACGGTGGCGGTGGCCGGGAAGGACCAGGCGCCGGTGACTGCGTCCAGGGCCCGCGCGGCGGCGGTGAGGGGCTCGGGGACGGATCCGGAGCCGTGCACGGCGTAGACGCCCCGGGCGCCGGTCAGACGGAGCGGGCCGGTACGGGTACGGCCGGTGCCGCGGCGGGTGCTGTGCGGGCTCATTGGACGGCCTCTTTCACGGAGAGGAAGGGGAACGCGGATGGGGACGGGGACGGGGACGCGGACGGGGAGCAGATGGTCTGAGAGGCGAGGAATATGTGAATGGCCGGTAAAGTCACGTAAGTTGAGAACGCGTGGAATATGCTGCGGCACCAACACCCGCCCCGGCACCGGCACCAAGACCGGCACCACCACCGGCACCGGCCACCCGGCAGCCGGACGAAGCGGCCACCCCGCAACCGAAGAAAGGCGGCACCGCCTTGACCACCGGCATACGACGTTCCCGACCCACCGCCGTCACGCTCGCCACGGCCCTGCTGTGCGGCGCGGCGGCCGGCGTCACCACCGGCACCACCGCCTGGGCCGCGCCCCGCACCGAGACCCGTACCGAGACCCTGGCCGAGACCCCCGTACCGCTGCCGTCGGCCGGGGCCAGTGCGGCGCCCGCGCCCAAGTTGCCGGTCATGCCGCCGTACTTCGATCTCACCCGGGAGCCCTGCACCGCGGGGTCCGGCCGGACGGTGACCGCCGTGCCCTGGGCGCAGCAGCGGCTGGAGATGACCCGGGCGCACCAGCTGAGCACCGGCGCCGGGGTGACCGTGGCCGTTGTCGACACCGGGGTGGAGAGCGGGGTGTCCGCGCTGGCGGGACGGGTCGGCGGGGTGGGCGCGGGCGCCACCGACGACTGTGTGGGGCACGGCACGTTCGTCGCCTCGGTGATCGCGGCGAAGCCCGCGCCGGGCAGCGGGTTCGGCGGGATCGCGCCGGGCGCGCGCATCCTCGCGGTGCGCGGGATCGACTCCGCCGGGGCGCCGGACCAGGCGCGGGTCGCCGAGGGCATCCGCGCGGCGGTGGACGCCGGGGCGGACGTCGTCTCGGTGTCGCTGGGGTTCACCACCGCGTCCGGGGCGCTGAAGTCGGCCCTCGCCCACGCCGCGGACCGGGATGTGCTGGTGGTCGCGGCGGGCGTCCCGGACGGGGTCACCGACAGCGCCCCGGCGGAGGAGCGGCGGCCGGTGGCGTTCTATCCGGCCGCGCAGCCGGGCGTGCTGTCCGTGGTCGACGTCGACATCGCCGACGCCCGGCCGGACGGGGCGATCCAGCCGGTCCGCGCCGACCTCGCCGCGCCCGGCCAGGGCATCACCGGCGTCGGCCCGCGCGGCAGCGGCAACTACCTCGCCAACGGGGCCTCGGTGGCCGCCGCGTTCGTCGCCGGGGCGGCGGCCCTCGTCCGCTCCTACGACCCCGGGCTGTCGGCGCCGGAGGTCGCGGCGCGGCTCACCGCGGGCGGCTACCCCGCTGACGTGCCCCGGCTGAACCCGTACGGCGCCCTGTCCGCCGTACTGTCCACCGCGCCGCCGCGACTGCGCGCCGACGCCTCGGACATCCGGCTCAGCCCGGTCGTCGAGGACCCGGCCCCGGCCCGCCGCGCGTACACCGTCCTCGGTGGCTCGGTGGGCGCGGCGGCGGTGCTGACCGGTGCGGTGCTGCTCGCCCGCCGCCACCGCCGCGACCAGGTCTGACGGCCGGGTCACAGCAGGCCCGGGTCGGGCTGGTCCTCGTCCACGACCGAGGTCTGGATCTGGAGGGTGGAGCGGCGGGTGATGTAGAAGCCCCGGCCGGGCGGCAGCAGCTTCGGCTTGACGTTGGAGAAGAGATAGCCCTCGGAGGGCGGGCAGGACAGCAGCAGTCCGGGGGCGTTGTTCTCCAGCAGCCGCCGCACGGTCGGGTCGTTGACCCCGCGCATACCGCCCGCGGCGGCGCGGGTGAGGACCATGTGGAAGCCGACCTCGTAGCCCAGCGGGAGGTGTTCCAGCAGGGCGTCGAACGGGTTGCGCAGCGGGGAGGCGATCAGGTCGTAGTCGTCGACGAGGACGAACAGCCGCGGGCCCCGCCACCAGTCGGCGAGCTTCATCCGCGACGGTGAGATGTCCTGGCCCGGGGTGCGGGTCTTCAGGGCGCGGGCGGCGCCGTCCACGAGTTCGGAGAGCTGGTCCAGGGAGACGGCGTGTCCGAGCCGGTACTCCTCGGGGACCGACTCGACCAGGGTGCGGCGGAAGTCGACCACCAGGATGCGGGCCTCGGCGGGGGTGAACCGCTCGGTGATGTTCCGGGTGATCAGCCGCAGCAGATTGGTCTTGCCGCTCTCCGTGTCGCCGAACGCCACCAGGTGCGGGACCTCGGAGAAGTCGTGCCAGGCGGTGCCCAGTTCGCTCTCCTCGACGCCCAGCGGCATCTTGAAGCGGCGCACCGCCTCGGCGGCCGTGACGGGGGCGTCCGTGCCCTGCGGGGCGGGGGTGTAGGGCGGCAGCTCGGCCGCCTTGTGGTGGGTGGGCAGCATCCGCACCGGCGGCGCGGGCGGGCCCGCCCAGCTCTCGGCGACCGCCGCCACCAGGTCGGCCACGCCGTCGGCGAGGTCCTCGGCGTCCTCCACTCCGTCGATGCGCGGCAGCGCGGCCAGGAAGTGCAGCTTGGTGTCGATGGTCAGACCCCGGCCGGGGATGCGCGGCACCTCCTTGGCGCGCCGCATGTCGGCCAGCGAGTCCAGCGCCTCCCCCATACGCAGTTCGAGCCGGGTCGCGGACTGGTCGCGGACCTGGGCCGTCAGCTCCACCCAGCGGGTGGTGGTGGTGATGAGATGGATGCCGTAGTTGAGTCCGCTGGTGGCGATCTGGTTGAGGGTCGGCACATGGTCCTGGAAGTCCTGGCGGACCGTGGCCCAGCCGTCGATCACCAGGAACACATCGCCGTGCGGCTCGTCGGGGAACTCACCGGCCGCGCGGCGCCGCCGCAGGGTCGGCATGGAGTCGATGCCGTGGTCCAGGAAGAGCCGCTCCCGGCGGGCCAGCAGGGACGTCACCTCGGCCAGCGTCCGGCTGATGCGCTCGCTGTCCAGCCGGGCCGCGACCCCGCCGACATGCGGCAGCCCGGCCAGCGAGGCGAGGGCGCCACCGCCGAAGTCCAGGCAGTAGAACTGCACCTCGGCCGGGGAGTGGGTGAGGGCGAGCCCCGCCATGAGGTTGCGCAGCAGGGTCGACTTGCCGCTCTGCGGGCCGCCGCAGATCGCCACATGCCCGCCCGCCGACGACAGGTCCACGGTCAGCAGATCGCGCCGCTGCTCATAGGGCTTGTCGATGATGCCGACCGGCACCGTCAGCCGCCCGCGCTTGGGCCAGTCCAGGGTGGTCAGCCCCAGGTCGGGGTCGGGCGACAGCGGCGGCAGCAACTGGTCCAGCGTCGGCGGCTGGCCCAGCGGCGGCAGCCACACCTGGTGGGCGGGCGGCCCGGCGTCCCGCATACTGCCGATGGCCACCGCCAGCAGGGACCCCGCGCCGCCCTCCGGCTCGCTCACCCCCGGATCGGGCTCCGGCTCCGGCGCGGGCACCGGCGCCTGCCGGGCGGCCACGTACTCACCCGTCCACGGCACCACCTGGCTCTGGATCTGCGCCTGCACCGCCGCCGCCGACCGCTGCCGGTAGGTGCCCGACACATACGCCGCCCGGAACCGGGTCAGCGGCTCCACCCCGCTCTTCAGGAACCCGCTGCCCGGCGCGGACGGCAGCTCATAGGCGTCCGGCACCCCGAGCACACCCCGGGACTCCATCGCGGAGAACGTCCGCAGCCCGATCCGGTACGACAGATGGCTCTCCAACTGGTGCATCCGGCCCTCGTCCAGGCGCTGCGACGCCAGCAGCAGATGCACCCCGAGGGAGCGGCCGAGGCGCCCGATCATCACGAAAAGATCCATGAACTCCCGGTGTGCGGCGAGGAGTTCGCTGAACTCGTCCACCACCACGAACAGACTGGGCAGCGGCGCCAGCGGGGTGCCCGCGGCCCGCGCCCGCTCATATTCGAGGACCGAGCTGTAGTTGCCGGCCGCGCGCAGCAGCTCCTGGCGGCGGATCATCTCCCCCTGGAGGGCGTCCTGCATCCGGCCCACCAGCGCCGCCTCACCGGCCAGGTTGGTGATGACGGCCGAGGTGTGCGGGAGTTCGTCCAGACCGAGGAAGGTCGCGCCGCCCTTGAAGTCGACGAGCACGAAGTTGAGGGTCTCCGAGGAGTGCGCGAGGGCCAGTCCGAGGACCAGGGTCCGCAGCAGCTCCGACTTGCCGGAGCCGGTCGCCCCGATCAGCATCCCGTGCGGGCCCATGCCGCCCTGCGCCGACTCCTTGATGTCCAGGTCCACCGGATGCCCGTCGGCGCCGATCGCGATCGGCACCCGCAGCCGCCCCGACTGCGACCCGGCCCGGCGCTGCCAGTAGGCCACCGGGTCGTGCCGGTGCAGATCGGGGATGCCCAGCAGACTGGTCAGCTGGATGTCCGACTCCAGCGGCCGGGCCGCCTCCCCGACGTCGCCGATCCGCCGGGAGGCGAGCAGCGCGGCCACCGTGCGGGCCGCCGCCGGGCCCAGGGTGTCCGCGCGGCCCAGCGGGGTGGTGGCCTCCTTGCGGTTGCGGTCGGTGCGCACCAGCGACACCGTGTCCTCGCCCAGTTCGAGCCGCAGCACGGTCCGGCCGGGCCGCCAGGTCAGCGCCTCCGACAGATCGAGCACCAGCGCGTTGCGCACGCCCTGCCGGTCGAAGCGGTGCCCGGCGGGCACCTGACCGCCGTCCAGCACGACCACCGTGAACGGCTCGTCCTTGGCGATCTCCGCCGCCACGTCGAACGGCCCGCGCTCGGTGAAGGCGTCGCCCAGCAGATCCTCCAGCTCGCTCGCGTTGCCCGCGATCAGCCGGGCCGGTCCCGCCCCGTCCGTCTCGTGCGGATGCAGACTGTGCGGCAGCCACTTCGCCCAGTCCCACTCCTCGCGGCGGTCCGCCGACACACAGAACGCGATCATCAGGTCCTGCGGGGCGTGCGCCACCGCCAACTGCGCCAGCAGGGCCCGCGCGGTGCCCGTCACCTGGTCGCGCCCGCCGCGCAGCAGCACCCGCGCCCAGGTCCGCAGGAACACCGCGATCGGCTGGTCCGGCACCGTGGAGTAGGCGTTGATGAAGGCGCGCAGCGCGTGCGCGGTCAGCGGGTCCAGGTCGTCCACCGGGGTCTTCGCGGTGGTGGTCAGCTTCAGCCCGAGCCGCTGGTCGCCGACCGCGATCCGGACCTCCCCGAAGTCGTCGTCGCCGGGCCGCCGTTCCCACAGCCGGGAGCTGCGCGCGAACGACCACAGCGCGGCCGGTTCCGGATGGCGCCAGGCCAGCGCCCGCTGCTGCTCGGCGACCGCCCGCCGCACCCGGCGCCGCACCCCCGACAGATAGCGCAGATAGTCCCGGCGCGAGCCCTTGAGGTTGTTCTTGCGCTCCGCCGCCGTCCGCATCAGCTGGCCGATCAGCATGGTGCCCATGGCCAGCGCCATCACCCCGACGATCACATAGGTGATCGGGCTGGAGGTGGAGCCGGGACGCATGTACAGCAGCACCATGGCGCCGGTCATCATCGCCATCGGCAGATACGTCATCACGCCGCCGTTGCCCGGCGCCGGTTCGGTCACCACCGGCGGCTCCTGGAGCGCGAGGTCGCCCGAGGGCATCTCGGGCCCGGTACGGCGGGTGGGCCGGCGGAAGAGGACCACACTCAAGGGAACGTCACCTCTGGCTGTTCGGACCGACCCGGCCGGGGCCGGCGGTTCGGCGGTAGCGGCTGCCGCACCATGTCTGACACATATGTTCCGGCCGACGGAGCCCCGGGGAGCGCCCTTGCCCCATGGGGCACAGTTAGTGCGCCCGACGGTGCAGGATCGGCCGCGCCGGGCGAGCCGGGCGGGCGTCATGCCATGTCAACTCGGGCGGAAACCGCCGCCCGAGCGGTCATCGTCGTCCGGCGCGCCGCCCGCCGCGCTTCCCAAGCGACGCGCGCAGACCCCACTATGTGCACCGGGAACCGCCCCGCAGTCAACGCCCCCCCTAGGGGATGTCTGACGGATCTCCGTGGCGTCGCGACGCCCGGCACGCACTCTCGCCGCACCGGACAAAAGCCCTAGTAGCTCCGCTACGAGGGCTTCCGCCCGGCACACCGAGAGCACGCACCGAACGCCGCTCCTTCGCCCACGGAGATCCATCAGACACCCCCCATGCCACCCATCGGGCGGGTCCGGGCCGCGTCCCGGTGCTCCGCGGGCCGTCCGCCGGTGAGCGCCGCACGGGTGGACCTCACACGAACCGACTGTCCGGAGGGTGGGCACTGCCGATGAGCGAGACCCAGGTGGCGGCGCTGCCCGGTACGACCGGACTGTGCCGGCTGACCGTGCGGGCACCGGAGAAGCTGCTGGACCTCGCGGTCCCCGCGGACATCCCGGTCGCCGACCTGCTGCCGGTGATCGTGGGCTACGCCGGGGACGACCTGTACGAGACGGGCCTCGAACACGGCGGCTGGGCCCTCCAGCGCATCGGCGGCGACCCGCTCGACCCCGAGGGCACCGCCCAGTCCCTCGACCTGCACGACGGGGACACCCTGCTGCTGCGACCGGTCGCCGAGACCCTGCCGCCGGTCCGGTTCGACAACCTGGTCGACGGGGTGTCCAGCACCATCCGCGCCCTGCCCAACTCCTGGTCGCCCGAGGTCAGCCGGTGGGCGCTGCGGTCCGTGCTGCTCGCGGTGCTGGCCGCCGTGCTGGTCCTGCTGACCCTCGCCGACGGGGCGGGCACCGACCGGGCCGTGGTGTGCGGCGGCGCCACCCTGCTGCTGCTCGCCGGGGCGGGCGCGGCGGCCCGCGTCCTGGACGACATGCCCGGCGCGATCCTGCTGGGCCTGGCCGCCGGACCCTTCGCCGCGCTCGGCGGGACCCTGGTGGTGGGCGACGCGACCGGCGTCGACGGCTCCTCGCTGACCGGCGCCCGCTGGCTGGCCGGGGCCGCCCTGTGGGGGCTGGCCACCGCGCTGGCGATGACGGTGGTGACCAGTTGGCCGGTGGCGTTCGCGGCGAGCATCGTGGTGGCCGTCGCCGGGGTGCTCGGCGGGGTGCTGATGCTGACCCTCGGGGAGGGCGTGGACGGCGCGGCGGCCGGAGTCACGGTCGTCGTCGTGCTGTTCGGCGCGTTCGTCCCCACCATCTCCTTCGCCCTGTCCGGCTTCCGGCTGCCCCCGTTGCCCACCACCTCCGACGAACTCCAGGAGGGCATCGACCCCTACCCCAGCGACGAGCTGACCGCCCGCACCGCCGCCACCGACCGCTGGATGACCGGCCTGTACCTGGCCGTCGGCATCATCTGCTCGGCCTGCTTCGCCGGACTCGCCCACGCCCTGAGCACCCCGCAACTGCTCACCGGCGCCCTGCTCGCCGCCGTGCTGCTGCTGCACGGCCGCAACCTCGGCAACGCCTGGCAGCGGCTCGCCCTGGTCGTGCCCGGCGCGCTGGGCGCGGTGCTGCTCACGGTGTGCGCGGCGCTCCAGCGCGACTGGGACGGCCAGCTCACCGCCGTCGGGCTGCTGCTGGCCGCGGTGGCCGTCGCGATCGTCCTGTGGACGGTGCCCGGCCGCCGGCTGCTGCCCTACTGGGGCCGCGCCGGTGACCTCTTCCAGTCGGCGGCGGCCATCGCGCTGCTGCCGATGGTGCTGTGGGTCCTGGACGTGTACGCCGACCTGCGCGGCATCAAGGGCTAGGGGACCGACCGCGCGCCGGGGGCCGCCCGCGACACCGAGCCGAGATCCGCGATCCGAGAGCGAGACCCGACACCCATGCAGACCCGCCGCGACCAGGTCCAGGCCCACCGCTTCGTCGTCAACCGGCTCACCACCGGTCTGCTGCGCACCGACCCGGACTTCCCCGAGAGCCCCAACCGCCGCACCAACATGGGCATCGGCATCGGCGCGGGCATCGGCGTCGTGGTCTCCATCGGCTTCCTGGTGTACGGGTTCATCTCCCCGGGCGGCAACAACACCTGGCGCAACGGCACCACCCTCGTCGTGGAGAGCGGCACCGGCAACCGCTACCTCTACGACGGCGCCCTGCGCCCGGTCCGCAACTACGCCTCGGCCCGGCTGATCGTCGGCACCGGCATGAAGACCCGGACCGTCCCCGCGAAGTCCCTCGCCGACACCGCGCGCGGCGGCGCCGTCGGCATCGAGGGCGCGCCCGACACCCTGCCCAAGGCGTCGTCGCTGGACACCGGCCGCTGGGAGGTGTGCGCCACCACCCGCACCACCGACAGCAACCAGCGCACCGCCGCCACCACCCTCGTCGTGGACGGCGAGACCCCCGGCCCCGGACTCGGCGCGGACGACGCCCTGCTGGTGACCGCCCCCGACGACACCCACCACCTGGTGTGGCGCGGCAACCGCTACCGCCTCGCCGACGGCACCGCCACCGCCGAGGCCCTCGGCTACGGCGCCGGCGCCCCCCTGCCCGTCTCCGCCGCGTTCCTCGACGCCCTCCCCGCGGGCCCCGACCTCGCCCCCACCCCGGTCCCCGGCCAGGGCGAGCAAGGACCCGCGCTGGACGGCCGGGAGACCCGGGTCGGCCAGGTCTTCGTCGTCCGGACCCCTGGCTCCGGAGAGCGCTACTACCTCCTGCTCCGCTCCGGCCTCGTCCCCCTCACCGCCACCCAGGCGGCCCTGTCCCTGAGCGGCCCCGGCGTCCGAGAGAAGGCGTACGACGGTGCCGCCCCGGTCGCCGTGCCGATCACCGCCGACAGCCTGGGCGGGCGGCTGACGTCCGGCTCGCCGGTGGAGACCACCGGCGCGTCCCTGCCGGGGACCCCGCCGAACCTGCTGCCGGTGAGCAGCGGTCAGGCGGTCTGCGTCCGCTGGGAGGGCGCCGGGGCGGTCGGTGAGGAGGGCGGTGAGGAGGGCGGTATGTCGGTGGGCGTGGCGCTGGTCGACGCGGGCGTCCTGCCCGCCGACGCCAAGGCGCCGACCCGCCCCGCCTGTGTGCCGGTGGACGCCGTGGCGGTGGAACCGGACGGCGGCAGCCTGGTCCGGGCGCTGGGCGCGGGCGGCGGCGCGGTCGGCACGACCACCTATCTGGTGACCGAGACCGGACTCAAGTACCGCGTCCCCACCCCGGAGGCCGCCGCCGCCCTCGGCTACGACCTGGCCACCGCGCGCGGACTCCCGTCCAGCCTGCTGGCGATGGTGCCGACCGGCCCCGACCTGTCACCGCAGAGCGCGCTGTCCGGCCGGCCGGTGATCAGTACGGCGCCGGGCTGCGCGGGATCGGGCGGCACCGGCGGCGAGGGGGCGACGGGCGCGCCGACCGCGCCCGGTTCCGGCCCGGTCAAGATCCGCTGACGGTTGCTTGAAAACAACCCAAAAGGGTTGAGGTCATGGCGGAACGGGTGAAGTGACACTCGGTCATTTGACGGAAGCTCAGCGCTTCGACCGTCGCCTACGGTGCAGGAGTGCCTAGTCACGCATCGACACGCGGATGCCGCTCGGAGTCGGCGAGTGTGGCGGGGAGGGGTGCAAGGCACAGAACCGAGCTTCGTATGTCGGCTCTATGTGGGGAACCGAAGTGACAGTGACAATGACTCAAGCGGATGGCATCGCCGGCTCGCTGGGCGTACCGATCTCGGTCGTACTGCGTGCCAGTGACACCATCCTCGAACACGCGACCAGCGCCTATCTTCAGGCGCGGGCGACCGTGACCATCCTGCCCCAGCAGGGGCTGGCCGAGGCGGACGTGTCGGTCATGCTGCTCCACAGTCTGGACGACGACTGGCTCAGGGTCCTGAAGCAGGACGCGGCACGGGCCGGGGACGCGCCCGTCCCCGTGGTGGTGATGGCGGACCGGGTCAACGAGCGTCAGCTGACGCTCGCCGTCGAGTACGGGCTGACCAGCTTTCTCTACCGGAGCAGCTCAAGCCTGGAGCAGTTGCTCCACGCGACCATGGAGGCGAGTTCTGGACGCAGCCGGATGCCGGACGAACTGGTGGGCCACCTCATCGCGGAGCTGGGCCACCAGCAGCGGCAGCAGACGCTGGCGCGGCTCACTCGACGCGGTGGGCTCTCCGCCCGCGAGATCGAGGTGCTGCGCATGTTGTCCGAAGGGTTGAACACGGTGGAGATCTCCGAGCGGATGAGTTATTCGGAGCGCACCATCAAAGGCATCATCCATGACAGCGTCAAACAGCTGAAATGCAAGAACAGGACACAGGCCGTGGCCCAGGCGGTACGGACGGGGATTCTCTGACACCCGTCCGGTGACCCCGCTTGATTTCAGGGAGCGCACCGTTGGAATGGCCGACGGTGTGCCCCTTTCCGTTGTGGAGTATCCGGTAAGTGGCGGCTCAGTGTCGGTGATCAGGGACGACACCGGCGACTGGGAGGGATTTCGATGGCTTCGGATGCGCTCAATGGTCTGTTTCTCGCGTTGACGGGTTCGGAGATGCCGGATGCCGATCCGGTGTTGATGCGTGCGCATCTGGTGGCGCCTCAGCGTGAGCTGGAGTCGCAGTTGGGTGAGTTGCAGGGGTTGTTGGCGGAGTTGGCGACGTCGGTGTCGTCGATGTCGTCGGGGGAGTGGGGGGACGCCTATCTGGAGGCGATGCTGACATTGGCGTCGCCGGACGGGAAGGCGGTGTTGCAGGGGCTGGTGGATTCGGCGCGGGAGCTGGGGGATTTCGCGGACGAGTCGGCGTATCAGGTGGAGTACACGAATCTGATGAT